>JBIKNV010000018.1:0-16349 GCA_044358475.1 Pirellulales bacterium
AGGGCGAGGCTTTCGAGCCGCTGGGCGAGGGCTTTTGGCGAGGGAGCATCCATGCGGAAGAATGTGACTGGTCGATGGCCGGCAAGGCAACCCCTGCGTCAATGACGTGGGGTCGGTGCCGCTGCCAGCCCCCGGGCTCGCGCCCGGGGCTTGCTGGTGGAGGGCGGGATTACGAGAGCGACCGGAGGGTTTTGTGCAGTAAGCCGCAGGGCGTGACTCCGCGGGATATCGCACCAGCCGGCGCGAGCGTTTTCCCATAAAGCCACTGGCACGAGCCAGCGGGCAGGCCAGGATGGCGAGCTTGAGGTTGAGTTGTGCGCACCGGAGGCGAGAGGCCTGGAGGGCCGCTTTTCTTCGCGACGGAGTCGCGCAAGCGAAGCGAGGCCAGGATGGCGAGCTTCGCGTGAAACTAGAGCGCGCGCCGGTGACGCTTCGGGCCGCGGCCCTTGCCCAGAAGCGGTGTTGCCGCGGGCTTCTTCGGCGGGGCGGGCTCGGCCGCCATGGCGACCGGAGCGGCAGCCTCACCAGGATGTCGCTCGCCCTGTGGGCTCTCGGCATCCCGTATCCGACGATCACAAGCCTGGAAGCCCTCGATCTCGTCCCGCGCGAGCAACTTGTCGATACGCAGCTCGATTCGCGTGAGCTGCGGCCCCTCTTCAGGGGCCACGAACGTGTACGCAACGCCCTCACGGCCCATGCGGCCCGTACGGCCGACCCGGTGGACATAGTCGTCGCAAAACTCGGGGATGTCGTAGTTGATGATGTGCGAGACGCTCGACACGTCGATGCCGCGGCCCACCACGTCGGTAGCCACGAGGATTTTCACCGAGCCCTCGCGAAACTGCCGCATCACGCGGTCACGAACATTCTGGGCAAGGTCGCCATGGATGCAGGCCACGTCGGCCGTGTCACCGCCGCGGCGGCTCCGCTTGCGGGCGAGCCGTTCATGGACCTTGTCGGTGCCCCGCTTGGTGCGGCAGAAGACGATCACCTGCCGAGGCTGCTCCCGCTCCAGCAGCCGCTCGAGCAGTTCAAACTTCCGCGTCGGGTCGACCGTGAAATACCGCTGCTCGATCGTTTCAACGGCGATGTCGCGGCTGGAGAAATCGAGCGTCTCATGGTCACGCATGTACCGCTTGGCGATCGTGATCACCGGCGGCGGGACTGTTGCGGAAAGCAGCAGCGTCTGCCGGCTCTCCGGGCAACGGCGGAGAATCTTTTCGATGTCGGGGCGGAAGCCGATGTCGAGCATCCGGTCGGCTTCGTCGAGCGTAACAATCTCGAGGTCGTTGAACATGATCGTTCCGCGGCTCATGTGGTCGAGCACGCGACCGGGCGTGCCGACGATCACCTGCGGCCGCTTGGCGAGTTTGTCGATTTGTCCCTTGATCGGCTTGCCGCCGTAGACCGCGACACACCGTAGTTTTGAGCCATGAGCCAGTTTCTCGAACTCGTCCTTCACCTGAACGGCGAGTTCGCGGGTGGGTACGAGCACGAGAGCCCTGGGACCGTCGCCTCGGGGGGGCACGTGGGTCAGCCGTTCGAGGATCGGCAGCACGAACGATGCCGTTTTTCCGGTGCCGGTACGGGCCTGCCCCAGCACGTCGATGCCGGTGATCGCGCGGGGGATCAGCCCGGCCTGTACCGGAGTGGGGTGGGAGTAGCCGGCGCGGCGAACCGCTTCCAGCGTCGATTCCGACAGGCCCAGCGAGTCAAAGCTTCCCTGCTGGTCGCCACCAACCGGCAGTGGGCCATCAACCTGCGGGGCGTCGGAGTGGTGGCCCCGGTTTTCAAAAGACACTACGGGTGTTCCTCTTTCTTTTCGTTGACGGAAGGGTACCACGCTGCCGAAATCCGGGCAAACGTAGGGCCCGGGCCCGCCGCTACGAGCGTTCTGGCAGAAAGCTGCCAAGCTGACGCGGTGATCAGCACCGCTGCTGGCCCCCGGGCTCGCGCCCGGGGTTGAGTGGTGGCAACAGGAAGCCGCCAGGCGCAGGCCGTTTCCCCCACATAGCCGCCAGGCGCAAGCCGGCGGGATGACGCACCATCCGACACCGCTGCTGGCCCCCGGGGCTGCCTGTATGGATGGAGGTCGGCAAGCAAGCCGAGGCCAGGATGGCGAGGCTTCCGGTTGAGGTAGGCCTCACACGCGAGAGAGGCCTGGAGGGCCGCGTTTCTTCCGACCGGAGGTCGGCAAGCAAGCCGAGGCCAGGATGGCGAGGCTTGCGTGAAACTAGCGGTCAAACAGCTTCTTGATCGCCCAGAATGTGGCGGCACGGCCCGCACGCGCGATTGACCGCGTGAGCGGAATCCGCTTCGGACAGACTGCCACACAGTTTTGGGCGTTGCCGCACATCTGGATGCCGCCCTGCGACGTAAGCGACTCCATTCGTTCGTCGGCAATCATCTTCCCGATCGGATGCGCGTTGAACAGCATGGCTTGGCTGATCGCATGCGGCCCCACGAAGCCCTCGTCAAACTCTGACCGCCGCCGCTTCTCAAACGCTTCCTGCGACTCGTCATCGCGACGCACCACATCGATCTTCGTGAACTGCGGACAGGCCTCCAGACAGCAGCCGCAGCTGATGCAGGTGGAAAGTGGATAGGCGTCTTCCTGGTCCTCTGGCGAGACCCGCGGGCCGGGTCCGTGGTCATACGAGCCGTCGACCGGCACCCACGCCTTGACCCGCTCGAGCGACCGAAACAACCGGCTGCGGTCCACGCACAGGTCGCGGACCACGGGAAACTTCGACATTGGTCGCAGTTCGATTTCGTCGCTTTCATCCAGCAATGTATCGACCAGCGCCGAGCAAGCCATGCGGGTGCGACCGTTGATGAGCATCGTGCACGAGCCGCAGACCTCCTCCAGGCAACTGCAGTCCCAAGCTACCGGCGCCACCGACTGACCATCTTCTGAACGGGCCAGAGCTGCGATCCTCTGCAGCACGCTGATCACGTTCATGTTGGGCTCGTAGGGCACGTCAAAGTGCTGCCAGTAACTCTCCTCACCCGGCGAATCCTGCCGCAGCACGCGGACTCGGACTGATCGGGGGGCCGACGATTCAACCAGTTGGATCATGGGCTTGCTCTCCTCAGGCTCCTGTCGTTGCCGGGGCCGCCGCTGCTGCAGCATGGCCGTTGGTGGCAGCCTTGCCGGCCTGCCGTTCCTTCCAGACCTCCTCGATCACCTCGCCACCCACCAGGCCGTACAGTCGTGGCCGCGGAGGGATGAGTGACGTGTCGATATCCTCGTAACTGATTTCAGGATGGCCATCGGCACCCTGTCGGGCGACCGTCGTCTTCAGCCAGCGACGGGTGTTTTCCTCGAACCGGTCGCACCAAGCCTCCGCCTCAAGACGCTTTTCGACCGGATCGGTCGCTTCGATGCCCGGCATGGCGAAGTCGGGCTTGAAGTGGGCCCCGCGGCATTCGTCTCGCTGGAGGGCGCCCTTCAGGATCAGTTTCGCCAGCGGGAACATGTCCCCCAGCGACTTCGTGAACACGACGTTTTGGTTTGTCCAGTTGCCGGTGTCGGAAATGGCACACTTCCGCCACCGTTCCTCCAGCGTGCAGACCTCGCCATAGGCCGCCGCGAGCTGGTCGTTGCGGCGGACCACCGTGGCGGTACGGGTCATGATGTTGCCCAGTTCCTGGTGGAGGTCGTAGGGATTCTCTGCGCCTGCCGTGCGCGAGAGGAGCGCCCTGTGCCGCTCCTCCTGTCGACGGATGGCCGCAGCAAACAGCGGCTCCGTGCCGGCAGGCGAACGGCCGCCGGCGATCACGCCCGGGGCACAAAAGAGCCCTGTAAAGATGCACGACAACAGCGAGTTGGCCCCGAGCCGATTCGCCCCGTGATACTGATAGTCGCACTCTCCGATGGCGTAGAGGCCGGGAATGTTGGTCTGCTGGTTCCGGGGCGAACCCTCGACGAGGCCGCCGGTCGCATTCTTTTCGTAGTCGACCCACAGGCCTCCCATCGAGTAATGAACGGCCGGGAAGATCTTCATCGGCTCCGATCGCGGATCGACCCCTTGGAACTTCTCGTAGATCTCGAGGATGCCGCCAAGCTTCCGGTCGAGCGCTTCCCGGGGAATGTGGGTCAGATCGAGGTAGACACAGAGACGATCCTTCTCGACCGACAGGCCGTCGGTGGTGCAGATGTCGAAGATCTCGCGGGTGGCGATATCGCGGGGCACGAGGTTGCCGTATTTCGGGTACCGTTCCTCCAGAAAGTAGGAGCGGTCGGCCTCGGGAATGTCTCGCGGAGCCCGTGGGTCTTGGGGCTTTCGCGGCACCCACACGCGACCTCCTTCGCCACGGGCGCTTTCGCTCATCAGCCGCAGCTTGTCGGCGCCCGGAATAGCCGTGGGATGCACCTGAATGAACTCACCGTTGCCGTAGCATGCCCCAGCCTGATAGGCCCGGCTCACCGCACTGCCGGTGCAGACCATCGACATCGTCGACCGGCCGTAGACCAGGCCGCAGCCGCCGGTGGCCAGGATGACCGCGTCGGCCGGAAACGCCCGAAACTCCATCGACACGAGGTCCTGGCAGACCGCGCCGCGGCAGCGGCCCGAGTCATCGACGACCGGCTCGAGGAAGTCCCAAAACTCCCATTTCTTGACGAGCCCTTCGACCTCCCAGCGACGGACCTGCTCATCGAGCGAATAGAGCAGCTGTTGGCCGGTCGTGGCCCCGGCGAAGCTGGTGCGTTTGTAGAGCGTGCCGCCAAACCGGCGCTGGTCGCGGAAGCCCTCCGGTGTGCGATTGAACGGCACACCGAGCCGGTCCATGAGGTCGACGATCCGCGGCCCCCAGTCGGCCATCTCCTTGACGGGCGGCTGGTGCTGCAAGAAATCGCCGCCGTACACCGTATCGTCGAAGTGCTTCCATTCGGTGTCACCCTGCTGGCGGGTGAGGGCATTGACGCTGTTGATGCCGCCTTGGGCGCAGACGCTGTGCGACCGCTTCACCGGCACAAGGCTGACCAGGTCGACATGCATGCCGAGTTCGGCCATGCGCATCGTGGCGGCCAGGCCGGCCAGGCCGCCGCCAATCACGAGCACTCGCGGTTGTGCCATCGGATCAGTTCTCCCCGGGAATGGATTCCTTGCCCTCGAGCATCTTCTTGACCTCGTCCATGCGGGTTTCGATGACACGGGCCTCGGCGATGTCGATCGATCGCATGCCGGCCAGCGCACCCAAACCGGCGCCGCCGAGCAGCACACCGATCGCGACGCTGATCCAACTCGCCCGACGCATCGCTGCGGGGCTGGTCCAGAGGCCCCAGGTGATGCCGAGGGTCCAGAGTCCGTTGGCGAAATGAAACACGGTCGACAGGACGCCCACGGCATACAGGATGGTCACGATCGTCGGCTGCAGGGCCGCCGCCGCGGAACTCGATGCATGGTGTGGATCGAACTTGCCGCCCCCGAACGGGGTGCCCAGCCAGTGCAGTTGCAACACGTGCCAGACGATGAACGCAAACGCGATCATGCCGGTGGCCCGTTGGAGCGTGTAGCGGACATTGCTCACGTACGGATAGGACCCGACGTTCGGCAATCCGTTGGCGATGATGATGAAGCCCACCGTCGCATGGAACAGCATTGGCAGGAAAATGAACGCCCACTCGATCGGCACCAGAAGCGGACCGAGCGAATGGATCAGGTCGACCCGCGACTGAAAGCTACCCGGGCCGGCGAGCACCGAGGCGTTGGTGAGCAGGTGGACGACCAGGAACGCGCCGACCGGGATCAATCCAGACAGCGAGAAGAGCCGATAAATAAGGAACTGATGGCGGGCGAGAAAGGAAGGCGACGACGCACGATCGCTCACAACGGGCCTCTTGGGGCATGCAAGGCGCCGGACGGGGCGGGCTGCTCCTCGCCGTCGCGGCAACTGTCCTGATCGGCGTCCGACGACCGCAGCGCTGTCGCTCACCGATCCATCCGCAACAGTGAGTATAGGTGAGTCGGATCGACCGGCAACGGGACCGCGACATTTGGCGGCGCCACGTGCACGATTTATACTTTTTCAGGAACGTTTCGCCCGGCAAGGAGGGCACTCGGTGACAGATTCGCACGCACTTCGCAGCGACGGTGCAGACCGCGACCATGCGGTGCCGCCGTTGCTCACGGACCAGCCGGCCCGGGTGCTCGCGAGCCTTCCGGATGGCGTGGCCGTGGTGGATGGCACCGGCAGGATTCAATGGGCCAATCAGCAGTTTTGCCAGTGGTGCCGGGAACAGGTTCGGGAGGGAGTCAATCTTTTCGACGCACTGGGTCGGCCCGACATCGAGGGACCTGATCCGGCGCCGTTGCAGGCCGCGTTGGCAGGCCGCAGCACCGGCGAGACCACGCTGCGAACCGCCGACAACCGCTACTTTCATCTTCATGCTGCGCCGCTCGATGAAGAGGGTTCCGATGAACCGCGGCTCGTCGTCGCCGTTCGCGACGTCACGCACACTATTCTCGAGCAGCAGAAAAGGGCTGCCATTCACCAGGCTGGCCAGACCCTCGCCGATCTCTCACCGGCCGAACTGGCCGACATGACCGTGGCCGAGCGGATCGAACTCCTCAAGAGCAACATCATCTACTACGCGAAGGACCTGCTTCAGTTTGACGTGGTGGAGATTCGCCTGCTGGATCAGCGGACGGGGCGTCTGGAGACGCTGCTCTCGGAGGGGATGCAGCCGGAGGCAGAGGCGAGAATCCTCTACGCCAAGCCGGAGAACAACGGCGTGACTGGCTGGGTGGCGGCCACGGGGCGGAGCTACCGGTGCAGCGACACGACCCGAGATCCACTCTATCTCGAGGGCTGCAAGGGGGCGAAGAGCTCGATGACCGTGCCCCTGCTCATGCACGACCAGGTGATCGGCACATTCAATGTCGAGACGCCGGAGCCCGGGGGCTTCACCGAGACTGACCTGCAGTTCCTGGAGATTTTTTCCCGGGACGTGGCTGCGGCGTTGAATACGCTCGAATTGCTCGTGGCCGAGAAAGCGACGACGGCCGCCGAGAGCATCGAGGCGATCCACGGGGCCGTAGCCTTGCCGGTCGACGACATCCTCAACGACGCGGTGGGCGTGATGGAGAAGTACATCGGCCATGACGCCGATGTAGTCGACCGCCTGCAGCGGATCCTCCGCAACGCCCGCGATATCAAGCAGGTCATCCAAAAGGTTGGTGAAAAGATGGCCCCCAGTTCCGCCCATACCCAGCTGCGGCAGGGGGATCGGCGGCGGGCGCTCCTTGGCCGGCGGATTCTCGTGGCCGATGCGGATGAGCAGGTGCGGGCAGCGGCCCACGCGCTTCTCGAGCGCTATGGCTGCACCGTGGAGACGGCCCGCGACGGTACCGAGGCGGCTCTTATGGTGCGGGCCTGCGGCGACGAACCTTACAACGTGATCATCGCCGATATTCGCCTGCCCGACATGAGCGGCTACCAGCTCCTCCTTCGGCTGCAGCAACTGATGGAAACGGCGGGAGAAGGTCAGCCGACCACGGTGCCGCTGGTGCTCATGACCGGATTTGGCTACGACCCCGGCCATTCCATCGTGAAGGCCCGCCAGGCCGGCATCGACCTGGTGCTCTTCAAGCCGTTCCGGATCGATCAGCTCCTCGACACGATCGAGCGGATGCTGTCCCGCCGGCAAGACGTCGTGAAGGCGTAACCAACCCGCCTTTGGCGGATCGGTGCCCGCAGGCCTTCGCTCTCTCGATGCCAGCTTCGCTTTCGGCATCCTGCCTCCGCTCGCTGCCAACGCCGGCTCCGTGGCACGGGCAACCCCTCGCTCAAAAGCCCGGACGCTGCCCGGCTGGAGGCCCGCTTTTCTTTCGGCCGGAGGCCGATGAGCGAAGCGAGGCCAGGATGGCGAGCGCCGCGATGAGGGTGAAGCAAGGGCTGGAGGCCCGCTTTTCTTTCGGCCGGAGGCCGATGAGCGAAGCGAGGCCAGGATGGCGAGCGCCGCGATGAGGGTGGAGCAAGGGCTGGAGGCCCGCTTTTCTTTCGGCCGGAGGCCGATGAGCGAAGCGAGGCCAGGATGGCGAGCGCCGCGATGAGGGTGGAGCAAGGGCTGGAGGCCCGCTTTTCTTTCGGCCGGAGGCCGATGAGCGAAGCGAGGCCAGGATGGCGAGCGCCGCGATGAGGAAAGCCGCGGGATTTGGGCGGGCGGGCTGTGGGCTTGACCCCGATCCCGGCAGGCCAGTACTTCTCCCCGCCAAGTGGCCCCGTGCCAGCGCCCGAAGGATATCGAGCATGCCTGACAACGTTCTCACCCGCATGTCGCCTGTCATCCGGCAGAGGGTATTTTCCGCAATGGTCGCAGCGCTGTTTGCGTGCTGTGGCACGAGCCTTGCCGCCGAGGAAGATCGCCCCGTCGCTGCCGCGGACGCAGCTGCGGCTCGTGACATGATCGAGCAGGCCCCGGCGGCAGCCAAGGAAGCAGCTGTTGGTCGCACGGCCACGGCGGAGCCCACCGCGGCAGCAGTGGCCGAACCCGCATCTGATGTGGAACTGGCCAAGCTCTCGGCCCTCGTGGCCGCCCGCCAGCTCGAGGCCCGTCGGCTGGCCCAGCGAAAGCCTGCCGACGCTCTCACCCTATTGGAGGAGCTCGCGGCCACGGTCGCGGTCGCGGAGATCACGGACCGCTCGAAGGAACAGTTCAAGCGAAGGATCGATCGCACCCGCCTCGACATTGAACAGGCAACCGGCAAGCGGTCTTCGGAACTGGCTCTCGATCGCCAGAACGATGCCGTCGAGGCCCAGATCGATCGGGAGCGGGCCAAGCGGGTCGAGGTGGATCAGCGGCTTGCAATCCTCGTCGAGGAATACAACGCGCTCGTCGATGAGCAACGGTACCCCGAGGCCGAGGTCATCGCCAAGAAGGCGGGGCAGCTGGCTCCCGACAATCCCGTGGTGAAGCAGCTCCTGGCGCAGAGCAGGATCGTTCGTCGGCTGGCTGCCCAGCGATCGATCGGCGATGACAAGGCGAGTGGTTTTCTCGATGACGTCGAGGATACCGAGCGCGCCAGCGCGCCATTCGTCGGCCCGCTGGCCTTTCCTGACACGAAGGACTGGGCCGATCTGACGAAGACGCGATCGCGGCTGAAGGCGGAGGGGCGAACGCGGCTCTCGACGGCCGAAAAGCTGATCGAGAAGAAGCTCTCCATGCCGGTCAAGGCGTCGTATCAGGACCGGCCGCTGGCGGATGTGCTCAACGACCTCACGAGGCAGGCAGAGGTGCCGCTGCACATCGACGTGGTCGGCCTCGAGGGGGAGAGCGTTCGCAGCGATACTCCCGTGACGATCACCCTCGATCAAGAGATCTCGCTCAAAAGCGCGCTCAAACTGCTGCTCGAGCCTCTCAGTCTCGACTACACGATTCGTGACGAGGTGCTGAAAGTGACCAGCCCGCGGATCGCCAAGGGGCAACTCTTCAGCGTGTCGTACCAGGTGGCCGACCTCGTCGTGCCGATCCCCAATTTCTCGTCGGACGGCCTGGGCATTACCGGTGCGCTTCGTGAGGGCTATTCACGAATCTCGAGCCCGCAGGCTGGCCTGTCAGTTCAGACCGGCCCTGCTCCTGCCGGCGTCAATGCCGTGCGCGCCGCCGGCAGCCCCACGGTCGATCCGACCTCACTGGCCCAATTTCAAGGGGGGCTGCCCGCCACTCCGCCCGGTATCGGCACCGGTTCCACGCCGTCGATCCCGTTCGGACCGGCCTCAGCAGGCGGTGCGCAGGCCGACTTTCAGTCGCTCATCATGCTGATCACGGAGACGATCGCCCCGACGACATGGGCGACCGTCGGCGGCCCGGGCACGGTTCGCGAGTTCGCCACGAACCTGAGCCTTGTCATCAGCCAGACGCAGGATGTGCATGACCAGATTGCCGACCTCCTCGAACAACTTCGTCGTCTCCAAGACCTGCAAGTGACGATCGAGGTGCGGTTTATCTCGCTCAACGACACTTTTTTCGAGCGGATCGGAGTCGACTTCGACTTCAACATCCAATCGGGCGTGAGGCAGCCGCTCAACATGACGGCGCTGCCGACTCAGTCGAATGGCTCGTTGTATCCCAGTAGTCTCGGCATCCAGGCTCAGCCGGGGGGACAGTCCCAACTCGTCGGCCTCGACAACACCGGCAACCCCGGCGTGGCCCTGGCGCCGGGTGGCGGACTCGGAGGAGCCGGCGGCGTTGGTGGCGGCGGCGTTGGTGGCGGCGGCGTTGGTGGCGGCGGCGTTGGTGGCGGCGGCGTTGGTGGCGGCGGCGTTGGTGGCGGCGGCGTTGGTGGCGGCGGCGTTGGTGGTGCCGGCGGAGGCGGTACCAACGCAGCCTCGATTGCCAACGCCCTGCCGAGCTTTTTTTCGATTCCCTTCCGGCAGAACAGCTTCGGAAGTGCCGGTGTGCCGGCGTTGCCCGGACTTCCCGACCCGGCCACCTCGGCGGCCAACTTCGGCTTCGCGATTCTTTCCGACATCGAGGCCTACTTCCTGATCCAGGCTGCCCAGGGCAATACCCGCAGCAATGTCATGCAGGCCCCCAAAGTAACGCTCTTTAACGGTCAAAACGCCTTCATTTCGGACACGCGTCAGCGGCCGTTCGTGACGAGTGTCGTGCCTGTGGTGGGTGACTTCGCCGCTGCACAGCAGCCGGTGATCACGGTGCTCTCCGAGGGCACGGCGGTCAACGTTCAGGCAGTGGTCTCCAGTGACCGGCGGTTCGTCCGCCTGACACTCGTGCCATTCTTCGCCACGATCGGCAAGGTGGAGCAATTTCAGTTCGAGGGCTCGCGGTCGACGCGTTCGAAGAGCAGCGACGAGAAGTCGGGGCTCTCGGGTGATACCGGCGGCATCGTGGACCTCGAAGCCGGTGTCACGGCGGGCGAGTCGAGCGAGCGGGAGCAAGAGGTGCTCACCAACGGCACCACGATCCAGCAGCCGGAATTCCTCTTCACGACCGTCACAACGACGGTGAGTGTGCCCGACGGCGGCACGGTGCTCCTCGGCGGCATCAAGCGGCTCCGCGAGGGACGCAACGAGTTTGGCGTGCCGATCCTCAGCAAGATCCCCTACATCAACCGCCTCTTCAAAAACGTCGGCATCGGTCGCACAACCGACTCACTGATGCTGATGGTGACACCGCGAATCATCATCCAGGAAGAGGAAGAAGAGAAACTCCTGGGCGCGGACAAGCCATGACCGCCATGAAACTCTGGCTCGTTGCCGGTGCGGCGCTCGGGGGAATCGGTGTCGCGGCCGGGTCGTTTGGAGCCCATGGCCTCAAGGACACGCTTGATGCCACCGGCCAGGCGGCCAACTGGGAGACTGCCGTTCGCTACTGCCTCTTCCACACGCTGGCAATGCTCATCGTGGCTGTCGCTTGCGGTCTGCCTCAGACGGCAGGCTGCCGTGGCGTACTCAACGCTGCCGGGTGGTGTTTCCTGCTCGGCACCCTCGTCTTCAGCGGGTTCCTGGGCACCCTCGCCCTCACCGGAATCCGGATCCTCGGGGCGATCGTGCCGATCGGCGGTGTGCTCATGCTCGTCGGATGGGCCTGTCTCGCCGCGGCCGGATTTCTGGCAAGCGAGTAGGGCAGCTGAAGCCCGCCCGTCGTCGTGACGGTCTCAAAATGGGTCGTCGCCGAAGGGGTCGTCACTCTTTCCTGGCTTTGGCGCTGGGGCGGCCGGCTTCTCGTCAGCCGCATCGTCTTCCTCCGCCATCGGTTCGGCTGACGGTGCAGCCGGACTCGTGACTGCCTCGTCGGTTGGGGTCGCCGTGGGTTCCTCGACCGGCCTGGGGCTGCCGGGGAGACTCTCCGGACGACGACGACGCTGAGCGTCGGGATCGGCCTCCAGGTGCGAGTAATGGCGGACGAGTGCCTCGCGCCGCTGCTGGAGCGCCGCCATTCTGGCGCGCACGCGATGCTTTTCGAGTTGCAGCCGCGGCTCCCCTTGGATTCTCTCCAAGGATCGGCCCACGGGCCAATTGCCCCGCCCCGCTGCTTCGGCATTGGCCCCCAAGGCGAAGTCTGCTTCAGCCTCATCGAGTCGGCCGAGTTTCAGGGCGGCCAGACCGCGATAATAAAAGGCGCGTGGATCCTGGGTGCCGCCTTCGATGGTGGTCGAGAGTTCCTCGTAGCTTCGCTGGTAGTCGCCGGCGTAATAGGCATGCACACCGTTGCCGTATGCCACGGCGAGAATCCCATCCTCACGGGCCACCGCGACCGGTGTGATCAATGCGGCAGCCACTGCGCATACCCCGAACGACGCGGCCCTCGTAATCGTGCTTGTTCGCATGGCTTCGCCTCCACATCTTCGAACGACTTTGCTTTTCGTATCGGCACAGGATACCGCCTGGGCAGGGGAGGCGAGGCCGAGCCCGTACAGCCTGCCGCATCGCGGCGGCTCACGGCCGCATATCTTGCCCAGGCCGGATCGCCCCCCGTGCTGCGGCATGGCGGCGAAACACCGACTCCTCGAGGAACACGGCGGGCCGCACGAGTTGGAAGAGCGGCGGTTCCCCAGGCCACCCGAAGCAGGCGAGGAGCCGGTCGAATTCCTCGGGCGGGCAACTGCCCTTGATGTCGACGAGCACGACGTGGCCGTCACGATCGAACACATTGCCATCGACCTGCCAGGAGATTCCCTCACGGGCACTCACCCACACGAACGAACCGTCGGGCTCCGCATACATCCGCTCCAGGTGGCTGAGACGGTCGATCGCCTCGTCGAACGAGATCGCCAGCGGCACAGCGAGCAGTTCGTGGGGAACCGTGACCGTGGGCCATGTGCCCCACGCATCTGTGTGGGGCCCGTCCGGTGTGAGGCCCTCCCCGGGATGCCGATGGAGCGAGCTGTCGAAGGCGTAGAGAACCGGCCTGCTCATCCGTGAGGCTCCGAACTGGCTGCCACGTTCTCCCGCACCCACGCTGCATAGCCGGTTGAGCCACAGCAGAACGTCAGGAGGATTTCCGGGGTGTCGTAGGGATGGAGCGACTTGATCGCCGCCTCACAAGCGGCCACGGCGTTCGGCGTTGTTTTGCAGCGACAACCAAACTCCTCGACGGTCTCAACAGCGCCCTGCCAGCGGTAGATGCTGGTCAGCGGCCCCTCGATCTGCACGCATGCCACCAGCCCTCGCTCGATGAGACTGTTCCCGCAGGCAGTGGCGTCGTGTCGCGACGAGAACGTCGTACGGATCTCGGCAATGACCTGCTCGGCAGGCCAGGTGGCATCAGGCTGCGTCAACGATTCCCGGCTCATCGCTCATGCCTCCACACGGCGCCACATGGATCGTTCGCGCGCGATCGACCTTCCACTGGTCCTGGGTGAGCCAGATGCCACGCTGCGACCCGCACACAGGAAACGCAACGGCAGCCGGCATCGACAGTGCACCAGCCATGGCCGGCCCCAGGCAGAGGCCGCCACGGACGCCCACTTCGGTGTCGTCATGCATCGTAGCGGGAGGATGACCGAGCACGAACAGCCGTGAATCAGACCAGCGGCGGGGAACACGGGGATGGAGGCCGTCGATCACGGCGGCGGGCGAGTGCCGGAGCCCGTGCCGATCGCGACCGCTCCCCGCCTCCATCCAGGCGGCGAGGGCATCGACCGTGTCGTGTGCCACAGCGGCCTCCGGCATCATGGCATGGGCTTGAGAATGCCAGTGCTGGACGCTTCGTTGCCACACTGCCCGTATGGCAGGTTCGTGGCAGCCAGCAATCGTGTGCGGCATCTGCAGCGGCGGTGCCGTAGCCAGCCGGCTGGTGACTGCGGCGGCGGTGGCGCGGGGCACGGGAGCGTCCTGCAGCCGCCGCGAGAAATCGACCAGCAGGTCGACCGTGAGGCTCTCGGCCAGCGTCGGGGCGCGGCCATGCACGGGCAGATCGGGCACACCGCACAGCGGATCGCACTCTGCGCCGTGGCGGACGACCACCGCATCGCTTGACCACTCCGTGCCGATGGGGATGCCGTGACGGCCGGCGACAGCGGTGAACCAATGGCCGTCGAGCACACGGTCACGGTCACCGACGAGGCATACCACGCTCACAGCAGCCTGGCAGGTTGTCCCCGGCAACGGGCGGCCTCGCTCGTCGGCTCGTGGCACCGAAAGGCCGTTGCGTCGGAGCCTGCCCAGCGCTGCCAGAAGCCGAGCACCCCGGCGGGCTGCCGCGGCGGCGATCTGCTCGGCCGCCGACCGGGCTCGAGGCCCGCCCTGCCAGGGGCGGAGGTCGCCATGCCATGCCAGGCTGGCAAGGCCGTCAAACGTGTCGCCGGCGAAAACGATCTGGATTGAGTCGACCGGGCGATACCGGCCATTATGCCGAAAGCCTGCCCGCCAGGCGGTGCGGCGGAGTTCACGAAAAAAGGCCCGCACTGCTGTGTTCGGCGGGCCACCGTGAACGGTGCCGTCGGCGATCGCCCAGTTGGCTGTGACCACGAGCATCGTGAAGCATCCCCCTTGTCGCTTGTATCGACGCGGAGGCGGCGTCAACGCCACGATGATCTCGTGCACCGTAGCGGCCGTGGCAAACTTTCCCTGTCGTGCGGAATGGAGAGCCGGGAGCGACAGGCTGAGGATGAGAACCAGGCTGGTGGCCGTCTGGCCCCTACTCGATCGCAAACGTCGTTGCGCAGGAGCCTTCCGCGGCGCCGTCGAGTTCGTCACCCGTGACCATTGCCGTCGCCCGTCCGGTGCCGCCGGAAGGCATGCGATAGGCCAACTCGAACGACGCGTGCCCCCCCGGCGGAATGCTGCCCACCGTGTCGAACGAGATCGTGGGGCCATCAATCCGCACCCGCGATGGCCGCGGATCGCCCACGAGCCGGGCCTGATCGGGGATGGTGATTGCCAGGTCAAGCCTGCCGCTGGGGCTGATGCCCGTATTGGAGACGGTGCAGATCAGCGTGGTGGCGCCGCCCGGTGAGACTGGATCATCGAGATCGGCCAGCGACACGCGGATACCGGCTTCCCGTGGCGTGCGGGGCCGCGGTGTCGAGGAATGGATCGGCACGCATGACTCGTCGGCCACCATCATCCCGCCCGTCACGCCACCGAGAACCGCCCGCACGCACGACCGCGAGGGAGGTGTGTCACGGTAGCTGCGGGGCGGAGACTGGGCCCGCAGGTTGAGTTGACGACGAAGTTGCTCGCCCGGCTGGATCGAGGGTAGCGTCCACGACACTTTCGATGAACCCAACACATAGCCGTCTGATGCCTCGAGGGGTGAAAAACCGTCGTCCCAGGAAAGATCGAGGATCGTCTCGCCGGTGGCCACGCTGCCGGTGTTGCGGATCAACGCCACGTATTCGCCGGTGCTGCCCGAGATGAGGTCGTTGGGGCCCGAGAGTCCAAGCTCGAGCGACGGGGTGGCAGAGCCAGTGACTGGTGGCGGTACCGATGCGGTGAGAGGCGCCGACGCAGCAATGGGGGCGGGGACGGTGATCGGAGCTGGAATGGCAGTGGCGAGTGGAGGCGGAGCCGCACCAGGAGGCTGTGTGAAGGCGGAGCTCGGTGCCGGCTGAGGCGTCGTTGGTGGTGGGGCGATGATCGGCGGCGACTGCGGCACCGCAGCAGCGACGGGTGCGGCTGCCACCTGCACACAGGCAGTGGCACCACCGACGAACTTCTGCGACAGATCGATGATCTCCACGCGGTGGCACTGACGGCCCGGTTCGTCGAGGATGAAATCGAGCGTCAGCCGTCGGGAGGTGCCGGCTGCCAGATCGATCGTGCCCTTCTGCTCGATTGGGCTCTTCGAGGCTTCGTGGTGAAAGCCTGAATCGAAGTAGTCGACGACCCGCAATTTCTGGAGGGCCTGCCCGGAGCGGTTGACGATTTCGACCTCGAACGACACCCGTTCGCCGACCGTGCCGGCCAGGGGGCCCGTGACAAGCACGGCCACGGGATCCTCGGCGTGGGCCAGACCGGCGGCGATGGAGACGACCGCAACACAGAGGCCGTACCAGGGTGATAATTTCTGCATCGTGAGCGTTCTCCCGCACAGGAGGGGCCAGCCCGCCAGGCGGCCGAAATGGTAACACGCGGCCGCCGCGAACCGAAGCGAGATCGAGGAGGCCGTCCCCAGGGCTCGCGCCCTGGGCTTCCTGTCCCCACAAAGCCGCAGGGCGCGAGCCCGCGGGATGGCGTTTGGGCCGGCGTCGCTGCGGCCCCCGGGCTCGCGCCCGGGGCTAGCTGGTGGAAGCGCGCCTCCGTTGCCCACCTTGGACCGCGTCGCTGGAGGCGACGCCCCCTTCCGACCGGAGGTCGGCAAGGAAAGCGAGGCCAGGATGGCGAGCTTTCCGTAAAGCTAGTCCGTGGCCCTGTGGCGAACGATATCGCCTTCCACC
>JBIKNV010000369.1:0-3538 GCA_044358475.1 Pirellulales bacterium
GATCACAAGGCTGCCTACGACGGCGATACCGGCCCCAACACCGGTGGCATGGGGGCCTACTGCCCCACGCCTTTCGTCAACTCCGATCTCATGGCCGAGATCGAGGAACGTATTCTCGTGCCCACCGTGCACGCGCTGCGGCGGTCAAAGGTGCCCTTCCAAGGCGTTCTCTACGCCGGGCTGATGCTCACGGCACAGGGCCCCAAGGTGCTCGAATACAACGCGCGGTTTGGCGACCCCGAATGCCAAGCACTCATGGTGCGACTCGACTCGAGCCTGCTGGAATTGTTCGACGCCGCGGTCGACCGACAACTCGACGACGTCGCCCCGCCACGCTGGAGCGAGGCGGCGAGCGTGACGGTGGTGATGGCCGCGGAAGGCTATCCCGGCGCCGTTGAAAAAGGCCGCCTGATTCGTGGTCTCGACGCAGCCGCTGCGATCGATGACGTCGTCGTCTTTCACGCCGCATCCCGCCAGACGCCCGACGGAATCGTGACCGATGGCGGCCGAGTGCTTGCCGTCACAGGCAGGGGCGAGTCGCTCGCCAAGGCCAAGCTGCGTGCCTATTCGGCCGTCAAGGAGATTCGTTGGCCGGGCGGCTGGTGCCGCAAGGACATCTCCGACAAAGCGTTTGACCACGAGCGTCGCATCGCGGCGGCTGGCGTCGCAACCAGTGCACCGCAGCCGGAGATCGGCGGATGAGGCTCCGTGTCGGCATCGTCGGACTCGGCAGCCAGTGGGAAACACGCTACCTTCCCGCCCTGCGATCACTCGCCGACAGGTTCGAGGTGCGGGGCATCTGCGAACAGGTGGCCCATCTGGCGGCCCGGGCCGCGAAGGCTGTCAATGCCACTGCCGTCGACGGGTTTCGGTCGCTCGCCGCCCGCGACGATATCGACGCGATCCTGTACCTCGCCGACCAGTGGTACGGCGCCACCCCGATCCTCGCGGCCTGCGAGCACGGGAAGGCGGTCTACTCGGCGATCTCGCTCCCCGTCGACGCCGAGGAGGCGGCGCTGCTGCGATCTCGTGTCGAGGAATCAGGCATCGCCTTCATGACTGAGTTTCCAAGGCGGCACGCTCCGGCGACTGTTCGCCTCAAGGAACTGATCGCCACCCGGCTCGGTCAGCCGCGGATGCTCTTTTGTCATCGCCGCGTGCCGTTGGCGGCTGGCCCTGCCGCCGCCTCCAGCCGTGACGAGGCAAGCGAGGCTCGCGACCTGATGGAACTCGTCGACTGGTGCCGCTATGTCGTCGGTACCGACGCCACGAGCGTGGTCGGGGTGCGGCACGCCGAGTCGCCCGGCTCTGCCATCGAGGACTACCAGATGCTCAGCCTCGACTTCACCCGCGAGGCTCCCCCGGGCGACGGTGTCCTGGCCCAAATCAGCTGTGGCTACTACATGCCGCAGGAATGGGAGGAGGCAGTCGGGTTTCGTCCCCCGCCGGCGCTCCAGGTCGTGTGCCAAAGCGGCATCGCGTTTATCGACCTGCCGTCCAGTCTTGTCTGGTTCGACACCGCGGGCCGCCACCAGGAGTCGCTCGACAGTGAGCGGCCCGTCGAGGAATGCATGCTCCTGCAGTTTCATCGGAAAGTGACGAGCCTCGTGCGGCCGACGAGCGGCCTCGACGACGCCCTCGCGGCGATGGACGTCGTGCACGCCGCCACCCAAAGCCAGGCCGAAGGAAGACGCGTGCGGCTTGACCAGCGTTAGGACAGGGCAGCGACGACGAGGTCGCCAACTTCCTTCGTGCCGTACCCCATCTTGCCGGCAGCCTGGCTCTTCATCTTCGTGCCAGTGACCTGGGCGACGGCCTTGTCGATGCGTTTGCCCGCCGCAGGATAGCCACTGTGTTCCAGCAGCATCGCCATCGCGTTGATGGCAGCGATCGGGTTGATGACGTTCTGGCCGGTGTACTTCGGAGCACTGCCCCCCATCGGCTCGAACATGCTCACGCCGCCGACATCAGGATTGAGATTACCGCCGGCTGCGACACCCATGCCTCCCTGCAGGATGCCGCCGAGGTCCGTGATGATGTCGCCGAACATGTTCGTCGTCACGATCACATCGTAGAAGTCGGGGTTTTTCACCATCCACATGCAGCAGGCATCGACGTGGTTGTAGTCGGTCTTCACGTCGGGATAGTCCTTCGCCACCTCCTGAAACGTCCGCCACCACAGGTCGTGGCCGTAGGTGAGCACATTGGTTTTCGCTACGAGGGTGAGCATCTTCTTGGGGCTGTTTCGCTTCTGGGTGTACTCGAACGCCCAGCGGATGCACCGCTCGCATCCCTTCCGTGTGTAGACGGCCTGCTGGACGGCCACTTCATCGGGCGTGCCCTTCTTCAGGTAGCCGCCGACACCGCAATACAGGTCTTCGGTGTTCTCCCGGACGACGACGAAGTCGATGTCGGCAGGCCCGCGGCCGGCCAGGGGAGTCTCGACACCGGGGAGAAGCTTCACCGGCCGGAGGTTGATGTATTGGTCGAGCTTGAAGCGAAGATCGAGCAGGAGCCCCTTCTCGAGGATGCCCGGGGCGACGTCGGGATGGCCGATCGCGCCGAGAAAGATGGCGTCTTTCGAACGGAGCAGGTCGAGGCCACCTCCCGGAATGATTTCGCCAGTCTTCAGAAATCGGGCGCCGCCCCAGTCGAGAGGCTCGACGTCGTAGGAGAAGTTCTCCAACGAGGCGACAGCCTTCAGAACCTTCATGGCTTCGGCGGTCACTTCTGGACCGGTCCCGTCTCCGGGAATCGACGCAATCTTCAAGGTCTTTCCAGCCATCGTTGCAACAGACTCCTCGCAGGCATTTCAGTAGCGTGAGACTCGCAGTCTACCGGGCAAAACAGCCTCCGCTAGCGGCCCGTGCAGCGGCGGGCTGACGCGCCAGTCGATCCCGCTGCAGCCCCCGGGCTCGCGCCAGGGGCTTGCTGGGCGCGGACAGCCGCCGGCGCGAGCCATCCCACACCTAGCCGCCGGCGCGAGCCGGCGGGCTGACGCGATAGTCGATCCCGCTGCAGCCCCCGGGCTCGCGCCCGGGGCTTGTTGGGCGCGGACAGCCGCCGGCGCGAGCCGCTCATACACCCAGCCGCCAGGCGCGAGCCGGCGGGCTCCTGTACGAAAGCGAAACAACGGTCGCCAAGAAACCCGCGGCCAGAATGGCGGGGGTTGGAGAAGTCAGTTTTGACTGAAGTTGAAATGCTTGGCCGTCTTCGCGCCGAGCGGATTGCGGAGGAACCGCTGGCGGCAGGCGTCACAGAGATCGAAACGCATGCTCACGGTGCCTTCGTCGAGCAGCTCTGCACAGTCATGATCATCGAGTCGCTCCAGCAGTTCTTGCATCTCCTCGAGGTGGTCGGCCTCGTCGCTACGATCGCCGCTGCAACACCCTTGGCACGATTCCCCCTCATCCTCCACCGCCGCGAAAACCTCGATCTTAACCACATGTCGCACGTCCGCCTGCGTATCAATCGGGCGCTTGCAAACGTCGCACGAGTAGTGAAGCATGATCATCTCCGCGAAGCGGTGGCCGGGGGC
>JBIKNV010000040.1:0-12125 GCA_044358475.1 Pirellulales bacterium
GGCTCCATGGCACGGGCAACCCCTCGCGGGTGACGCGACAGGTTGCGGCGTGTCCCGGCAGGTATGCCGCGGTAGTCTGATTGGAATGCTTCTTTTTTCTTCCTCCACCCTCGCTGGCCGGCTGGTAGCGCCGGTCATCGTTCTCGTGTTGGCGGCGGTGGCTGCGAACGTCGGCTTTACGGCCTGGTGGGCGGTGAAGCAGGAGTCGCTGGCCGCGCAGCAGCGGCGGGAGCAGGTGGCCGACACGCTCGCCCAATCGCGGGTGGCCGTGTCGGCGCCGATCCTGGCGGCGCTGCACCGGCTCACCGGCGATCATTACGTCGTCTGGAATACCGCCAGCAACACTCCAAGCCTGTCCACGCTGCCGGTGGATGCTGCGGAGGGAGCGTTGCTCGAGGAGGGGGTGGCTACCGGAGCGGTCGTGCTCGATGCCATTCAATACCGCGTGGGTAGCGTGCGGGCCGGGGGTGTGCGTCCTGAGACGGTGCTCGTGCTCTCGCCGCGCGAAAGTGTGGCGCGGGCCACGTGGAATCGTGTGTGGCCGATCCTTGCCGTGGCCGCCGCCACGCTCGCCGTGCTCGTGCCGCTGGGCCTGCGGATGACGAGCCGCATCGCCACACGGCTGGGGGATATCGACCGGCAGGTGTCACGGATCGCAGCTGGTGATTTTGGCAGTGTGCTCGCGGAGCAGCCTCGCGGTGACGAACCGGACGAAATCGCTCGGCTCGTGAAGGGCGTGAATCGCATGAGCCAGACACTCGCCGGACAACGCGACTCGCTGTTGGCCGGCCCACGACAGCGACTTCTGGGGCAGATGGCGGCCGGCTTCGCCCATGAGGTGCGGAATGCCGTCACGGGCGCTCGGCTCGCAGTCGATCTCCACCGGAAGCGTTGCCGTCACGATCACGATGAAGTATTGGGGAAAGACGACACGAGCCTCGACGTGGCCATCCGCCAGCTCGACGTGCTCGAGGAGGAGGTGCGGGGATTGCTCATGCTCGGTCGGCCCGAGGAGGTCGCGACGACGTCATTCTCCGCAGCCGGCCTCCTGCAGGACGTGTGCGACCTGGTCGGCCCGCGATGCAGCCATGCCGGCACGCGAATCATGCATCAGGCCGAGCGGGATCTCATAGTCACAGGCCGCCGCGATGCGCTGCGATCAGCGCTGGTGAACCTCGCTCTCAACGGCATCGATGCGGCGGGCGTGGCGGGCAGCGTCTCCGTGTGGGCCGTGGAGGACGCCGATGGCATTCGGATCGGCGTAGACGACACAGGTCTTGGGCCGGCGCCGGCGATTCGCGATGCGATGCACGAGCCCTTCGTGACCAGCAAACCGGAGGGCATCGGTCTCGGCCTCGCCGTGGCCCGTACGGTTGCGGAATCCCACGGCGGCAGGCTCGAATGGAGTCGTCACGGCGACAGCACGCGGTTTGTCATGGCGATCCCGTCTGTCGCCGCCACCAGCGCAGTCCCGTCACCGATTCGTAGCCAGGCAACCACATGAGCCGCATCCTCATCGTCGACGACGAGCCGGCCATCGGGTGGAGCCTCCGCGAGGTGCTCACCGACGAGGGGCATGCCGTGGAAGTGGCGGCGAGCGTGGAAGCAGGCCTCGAGACGTGCGGCCGACAGTCACCCGAGGCGATCCTGCTCGACGTGCGGCTGCCGGGGGCGGACGGTATCTCCGCGCTCCCTGAGTTTCGAGCGATCGTTCCCGAGTCGCCGATCATCGTCATGACTGCCTTCGGCGATCTCGACACCGCCGTGCGGGCGGTCGAGGCGGGGGCCTACGACTATCTCGTGAAGCCGTTCGATCTGGAGCGGGTGTCGCAGGTGGCGGCGCGGGCGTTGGCCGAGCGGCCTCGTCGTGGCAATCGCACCGCCGGCCGCCGATCCGACACGATGCAATTGATCGGTGGTTCGCCCCCGATGCAGACCGTGTTCAAGCAAATCGCTCTGGTCGCTCCGACGGACCTGCCGGTGTTGATTTCCGGTGCAACAGGCACGGGCAAGGAACTTGCCGCCCGAGCGATTCATGCCCACAGCGGTCGTGGCGACAAGCCGCTCGTCGTAACGAGCCTGGCCGCACTGGCGCCGACCGTCGTCGAGAGCGAATTGTTTGGGCATGTGCGCGGTGCCTTCACGGGTGCGGTCACTGATCGCACCGGCCTCTTTGCGGAGGCCGACGGCGGCACGATCTTTCTCGACGAGGTAGGGGATGCGTTGCTCGACGTGCAGGCCAAGCTGCTGCGAGTCCTCGAAAATCGCGAGATCACGCCGGTCGGAGCGGCCACGCCACGGCGTGTGGATGTGCGGGTGATCGCGGCCACGAATGCCGAGCTCTCCGCTGCCACGGCTGCCGGAAGGTTTCGGGCCGACCTGCATCACCGGCTGCGGGTGTTCCCGATTACCATGCCGACACTCGCGGAGCGGCTCGATGACATCCCGCTCCTTGTCGATGCCTTTCTGCGAAGCCGCGGTGTACCGACACCGACTCTTGCGCCGGAATTTCTGGCGGCGGTCCGATCACGCCCGTGGCCTGGCAATGTGCGGGAACTGCGGCATGCAGTGGAGTATGCGGCGGTGATGGCCCGCGGCGGCACGCTCGGGGCCGAGCACCTGCCACCGCCGGCTCACGAGGAGCGGGCTGCGAATGACGGACAGGGCCCGCCGGTCGAGGAGACGCTCGCCGCGGCGGTGCGGGCGTGGGTCGGGGCCCACTGGCACGATGACGCCGACGCCAGGCTCCACGAGCGACTCATTCAGTTCGTCGAGTCACAGTTGCTCGACGAGGCTTTGGCGAGGACGGGGGACAATCGTTCAGCCGCAGCCCGGATGCTGGGGCTCGACCGGGCGACGCTGCGATCGAAGCTTGATCGGTGAGGCGGTGCGGTCGAGCTGGTGGATCCATCGCCACCGTTGGCGAATGTTTCCCCAGGAAGCCGCGGGGCGCAAGCCCGCGGGATGACGCACTAGCCAACGTCGCCGCAGTCCCCCGGGCTTGCGCCCGGGGCTGCCTGTTGGTATCGCCGACGGCAAGCCGCAGGGCGCAAGCCCGCGGGATGATGCACTAGCCAACGCCGCCGCAGTCCCCCGGGCTTGCGCACGGGGCTTTCTATAGGAGGTGGCACGACAGTTGCCCTGAAGAGAATCGGGTCCTGCTGCAGATCCCTCTGGAGTGTGCCACCTCATGAGGCTCGTCAAGTGTCGTCTTCGCGTTACCACCGCGTTTACGCTGGTCGAACTCCTGGTCGTGATGGCGATCATCGGTGTGTTGATCGGGCTGCTGCTGCCGGCCGTGCAGGCCGCGCGGGAAGCGGCTCGGCGTATCCAGTGTTCGAATAACTTGAAGCAGACCGGCCTGGCCCTTCATGCCTTCCACGGATCAAGAAACTGTTTTCCTCCCGCCTTTGCTGCCGCGAATCATCCAGGGGATGTCAGTTGGCGAACATTGACGACCACGACACCGAGTTACTTCGAGCCCGGATGGAGTTTGTTTGCGTCCATTCTTCCCTACGCAGAACAGGGCTCGCTGCGCGATCAACTCGACCTTTCTCTGCCAATCATGCACAACGCAAACGCCGTGGCACGCAGCAAGGCGGCGCTGGTGAGCCTCTCCATTTGCCCCAGCGATACACCTCCCCGACTGGTTGACATTCTGGATTTTGGCGAGTCGGGGGCCGCCACGGTCTTGTCTGGGGCTGGTACCGTGCTCGCGTCTGCACCTGTGTCTTCCTACACCGGTGTCCTGGGGACATCTGATCATGAGCACAATGGCCGGTTCGATGGCGTGTTCTTCCGCAACAGCCGGGTGCGGATGAGCGACATCACGGACGGCACATCCAAAACCATCTGTGTCGGCGAACGCATGAGCCGGATGGCGGAGGCGACGTGGCTGGGAACCATTCCTGGAAGTGAGGTCGTGCATGCAGATGGCTGGTGGCAGCGGTTGGGCTATTCCCACCGATCAGAGAATTATCGGCCGACAAACGTGCACACCACGTGCCACATCCGCAGCAGTCCCCCCAACAAGTCCGATAACAGTCCCAGTGCGTTCTTCTCGCCGCATTCAAACGGCTGCAATTTTCTGAATGCCGATGGCTCTGTGCGGCTGATTGCCGTCGATGTCGATCTCACGACGTTTCGTGCCTTGGCGACCCGCCATGGCGGCGAGACCATGCCGATGCCATGATCGCGGCAGCAAGCTTCTCGGAATGTCAAAGAGCCCTGGTTATTCGTAGTCCCACTTGGTGATCCAGGGGTCGCCGAACTCTTTCTGGAGTGCCTTGAGCTTTTGCTGGTACTGCAGCAGCGTGGCTGCGTGGGCCGGGTCGGCAGCCAGGTTTTGCGACTCGTCGGGATCGCTGGCGATGTGGTACAGCTCAAACTGGGGGCGGTGGATGTAGTCGTTCACTGTCTTGCGGCCATAGGGAGCATCGAGACTCCGACGAAATTGGGCCTGCCAGCTGCTCGCGGCCCAGAGGTCGGAGGCAAAGGGATAGGGGAGGGGGTGGGCAATGTTCCAGATCAGCTTCCATTCGCGGTCTCGCACCGCCCGCATCGGATAGTACATCTGGATCTCGTGGAACGTGTGCGAGGCAAAGTGGGCGTCCCGAATCTCGATGGTCGGATCAGCGAGAAGTGGGAGCCACGACCGCCCGTGATAGGCCGGCAGCCCGCCGCGGGGCCCGTGGTTCTCCCGGTTTGCGTACGGCTTGTCCTTCCAATAGTCCCGCGGCTCCAGCCACTGTTTCGGCCGCTGCTTGATCGGGTCGAGTTCGCCGGCGAAGTCGAGCAGCGATGGCGTGATGTCGGTGTGGCTGAGCAGACTCTTCGTTCGCGTGCCGCGCGTGGCTGTGTAGGGATCACGGACAACGAACGGCACTCGAAGACCGGGCTCGTAGACCGTCGTCTTGCCGCCCGGAAACGCCATGCCGTGGTCGCTCGTGAACAGGATCAGCGTTTTGTCGAACACGCCGGCCGCCTTGAGAATTTCCACGAGCCGGGCGAGGCCCTGATCGATGCGAGCGCACGACTGGTAGTAGTGGGCCAGTTCGCTGCGGGTCTCGGGCGTGTCGGGCAGGAAGGCCGGCACAGGCACCTCGTCAGGATCGAAAACGATTTCCGTGACGCCATCATGGCTGCCGCGGCCAGGCTTGTTGCCGAAGAGGTCGGGCTTGAGTTCGAGCGCTGATGCCTCATCCACGCCGCCGCCACGGTGGGGATCGCTGGTGGCGAAGTAGAGAAAGAAAGGCTGGTCGTTCGGTGCCTCGATCAGCGGCCGACAGGCTTCCGCCATCTGCACGGCGTTTTGGCTGTCGCCCCGCAGCACCGTCTCGAAGTGATAGACCTCTTCGGGGGCCACATGAAACTTGCCAATCCGGGCGGTGCGGTAGCCGGCCCGCGCCAGAACCCGCGGCAGCGACAGGCTGACAACGTCATGCCAGCTGGCAAACTTGTGAAAGTCATGCTGATGGCCGTATTGGCCGTTGGCATGATTATGAAGGCCCGACAGGATCACCGAGCGGCTGGCTGAGCAGCTGGCCGTGGTGGCGAAGGCGTTTTCAAACAGCGTGCCATCCGCCGCGAGAGCGTCGAGCGCCGGGGTGACGGCGACCGGGTCGCCATAGCAGCCGAGCGTGGGCGACTCGTCGTCCGTGATAAAGACCACGATATTTCGCTCGGCGGCGCGGGCGGACCACGGCACGGTTCCGCTGATGACAACCGCGGCCGCCAAGAATCTCCACAACACGTGTCGTTGCTCCATCTCGCGCACTGCTCCAGGGGCGGCACTCGTTCGACGGGACTCGCATCCCTCGCGAGGAATCTAGACTACCCCCACACCCGGGCGTCAGGCGAGCCAGTCGGTGACGACCTTGCCGTGGACGTCGGTGAGGCGGAAGTCGCGGCCGCTGTGGCGGTAGGTGAGCCGCGTGTGGTCAAGGCCGAGGAGGTGGAGCATCGTGGCCTGGAGGTCATGCACGTGCACCGGCTTCTCCACAGCCTTGAAGCCGAACTCGTCGGTGGCGCCATGCACCGTGCCCCCCTTCACGCCGCCCCCGGCGAGCCAGACCGTGAAGCCATGATGGTTGTGGTCGCGGCCGGTTGGCGACTTCACGCCGGCGTCGTTGGGCAACTCCACCGTGGGAGTGCGGCCGAACTCACCCCCCCAGAGCACGAGCGTGCTCTCGAGCAGACCGAGGCCGACGAGGTCGTCAAGGAGGGCGCCGATCGGCTGGTCGCTCTCGCCGGCGAGCCGCCGGTGATTCTGCTCGATGTCGGTATGGCTATCCCACGGCTGGCCCTCGCCATGCCAGACCTGCACATACCGCACACCCCGCTCCACGAGCCGCCTAGCGATCAGCATCTGGCGGCCCTGCGGCGTGTCGCCGTAGCGGTCGAGCACATGTTTCGGCTCACGGGACACGTCGAAGGCCTCGCTCGCCTCGAACTGCATCCGCCAGGCAAGCTCCATCGAGGCCAGCCGGGCCTCGAGCGCGGGGTCGTGCTGCCGCGTGGCGAGGTGTTGCCGGTCGAGGGCGGCGGTGAGATCGACCTGCCGCCGCTGCACGTCTGCCGCCAGCAGCGGGTGGCGAACGTACTCGACGAGGTCTTCGACCTTCTTTTTCTTGGTGTCGACGTAGGTGCCCTGGAAGACGCCCGGCAGAAACGCGCTCCGCCAGTTTTCGGTGCCCTTGATCGGATAGCCACCGGGGCACATCGCCACGAAGCCGGGAAGGTTTTGGTTTTCGGTGCCGAGTCCGTAGGTCACCCAGGCGCCGGCTGCTGGCCGTACGAGCCGGGCGTCGCCGCAGTTCATGAGCATCAGCGACGGCTCGTGGTTCGGCACGTCGGCATGCATCGACCGGACGACGAGCAGTCGGTCGGCGTGACGGGCCACCGAGGGAAAGAGTTCACTCACTTCGAGGCCGCTTTCGCCGTGGCGGCTGAAGGCAAACGGGGACGGGAAGGCGGCGCCGGTGCGACGCTCGGTCTTCAGGGCGCCGGGGATTTCGCGGCCGGCGTACTCAGCGAGTTTGTGCTTGGGGTCAAACGTGTCGAGGTGGCTCGGGCCGCCGTTGGCGAAAATATGGATCACCGCGCGGGCCTTGGCCGTGAAGTGCGGGGGCCGTGGGGCGAGCGTCGAGTGCACGACCGGACTCAACGCGACCGATGCTTCCGCCCGGGCTTCGGCGTCGAGCATGCCTCCGGCCGCCAGCCAGCCGAGGCCCAGGCCCGAACGGGTGAGCAGATCGCGACGGGAAAAAGGAGTGGGGTGCATGGCTGGTACGAATGTCGTTAGGAACTCAGTCGATGAATTGAAACTCCGCCGTGCCGAGGACGGCCTGGGCAAGCCGCTCCCACGGTCCAAAGCCCTCGACCGCCGGCTCCGAACGGGCCTCGGCGAGCCATGAGTGGGCCAGCGCGCGTTCGGCGTCGGTGGGGCTGCGACTGAGAGCGTTGCGCCACAGCGCGGTGATCCGCGGATCGTCGGCAGGAGCGTCGCCGACCTCGGCGGCCGCGCGGATCGCCAGTCGCTTGGCCGACTCGACCACGAGCGGGGCGTTGAGCACGGCAAGCCCCTGCTGCGGCACGGTCGTGCGGCTGCGGACGTGCACGGCCGTGTCGGCGTTGGCGATGTCAAACGTGCGGAGCAGGCCCGGCACGTCCTGGCGATCGAGCCGCGAATAAAGGGTGCGGGAGCCCAACGTATTCGTGTCGAGCGGATTCATGCCGGGGCCGCCCGATCGGCTGGGGTCGAGTGTGCCGGCAGCGGCGAGCAGGCTGTCCCGCCAGGCCTCCCAGGAAAGACGGCGACGCTCCGCGCGGCCGAAAAGCCGGTTGTCTGGATCGCGGTTGGCGAGGTCGGGGCGAATTGCGGCTGACTGCCGCCAGGTATGCGAGACCACGATTTCACGGTGCAGCCAGCGGAGGCTCCATTTTCCGTCGTCGATGAAGCGGCGAGCGAGATCATCGAGCAGGGGCTGGTTGGCGGGTGGATCGCCGCGAAGGCCGAGGTCGCCCGGCGTCGTCACGAGACCGTGGCCGAAGTGATGGGTCCACACCCAGTTGACGATCACCCTGGCGGCAAGCGGATTGGTCGGCGAGACGATTGCGCGGGCAAGGTCGAGCCGGCCGCTCGAGCCGCGATCGAGCGGTGTGGCGCCGAGCAATTCCGGAAGGCGGCGGTCTGTCTTTGGCCCCAGTCGCCCCGGGTCGCCGCGCAAGAAGACGTGGCTGTCGATCGGCGACTGTTTGTCGGTGAGCACCATTGCCCGCGGCGGGCCGCCCGGGCTTTCCGCCTGGTGCTTCGTGATCGCCTGCTGCCGCTTGCGATGTTCGTCGCCTTCCGACCGCTTCGCGACCCGCATCGCCTCCGACCGTGGCACGACGAGTGGCGTGGCTTCGGCGCCGAGGAGAACTCGCAGCGCGGCGAGCTCCGCAGGATCATCGGGCTTGGGCGCCGAGCCGCCGGCGGTCTCTGGAGCGACGCGGGCGACGAGCCGCGCGTAGACATCGGCCACCTGTCGCAGTGTCGTGGCCTTTGCGCTAGCGAGTTCGGCGGCAACAAGTGAATTCAGCGGCGCGGCGTCAGCGGATGTCGCGATGGTCGCTGCCAGCGCCGTGGCAATCTGCTCGTCGGGCAGTCCCTTGACCGCCACCCACGGGCCGAGGATGGGATCGTCGGCTTTTGACTTCTCGATGAGCCGCTTCAGGCGATCGATCAGGAGCTGCTCGAGTTCATAGCCGTCGGCGAGCTGCGGAGGTCGGCCGTCGGGCCGTGGCGTCGGCCGGGCGGTCTCCAGAAAATAATCTGCCGCATGGGCAACTGCCTCGCGGATCGACCGCTCGTGTACGGCTGCCACATGCTCCGCGACCTTCCCCTGCAGTTCGGCAAGTTTCGTGGCGAACGCTGCGGCCTCCGGGCCGGGCGGCGGATCGCCGATCACGGGGAGTTCGCCGGGGATCTCGCAGCTCGCGAAGACGCCGTGGAGGGCGTAGTAATCGGCGGCGGAGAGCGGCTCGTACTTGTGGTCGTGGCAGCGGGCGCAGGCGACGGTGAGGCCGAGCAAACCGCGGGTGACGAGGTCGATGCGGTCATCGATGATGTCGTGGGGGTTGCCGAGGAACGTGCGGCCCACGGTGAGGAAGCCGAGAGCGGCGAGATCCTCCCGGGGCACCGGCGGCTCGATCCGGTCGGCGGCGAGTTGGAACGTGACGAACTGGTCGTAGGGCACGTCGTCGTGCAGCGACTTCACGACCCAGTCGCGGTAGGTCCAGGCGAAGGGATAGAGCGGCGACTGGCCCGCGAAGGCGTAGCCCATCGTGTCGGCATAGCGAGCGAGGTCGAGCCAGTGGCGGGCCCAGTGCTCGGCATGCTCCCGTGAGGAGAGAAGTTGTTCGACCGCCGCGCGGTAGGCCGCTTCCGAGGGATCGGCTGCGAAGGCGTCGGCGGCAGCGGCGGCTGGCGGCAGGCCGGTGAGGTCGTAATGAAGCCGACGGAAGAGGTCGCGGGGAGCGGCCTCGGCTGCGGGGGCAAGATTGGCCTCAGCCAGACCGGCGGCGACGAAACGATCGATCGGCGACGCAGTCCAGGCGGCAGCGACGGCGGGATCGAGCGACGTGATGGCGGAGAGATCGGGGGCAGGGTGCCGCGCGGGGGGCTGGAAGGCCCAGTGAGAGGCGAGCGACTCGCGGAGGCGTTCCTGCATCGCCTCTTCGCGGGTGGCGGGGCCGGCATCATCGCCCCCGGGGCCGGTCCACGGTACACCGGCTGCGACCCACTCTTCGAGCGTGGCGATCTCCTCGTCGGAGAGCTTCGTGTCGGGGGGCATGGCAAGGTCGTCGACATGCTTCACGACGGCAACGAGTTTACTTTTGCCCGCATCGCCGGGCACGACGACCGCACCGGCGTCGCTCCCTAAAAGAAGCGCCTTGCGGCTATCGAGCCGCAGGCCCGCCTCGCTCACGCTGGCCCCGTGGCACTCCTGACACTTGGCGACCAGCAGCGGTCGCACCTTCGATTCGAAGAGGGTCTCCGCATCGCGGGAGCCGCTCTCAGCGGCGTTGAGGCAATCACCCGCCGAGAGCATGATGGCGGCAGCGGCCGCCATCACGGCCCGCGTAGACCGGGTCGTGGTGGGCATGCGGAGGAATGCCATGCAGTGCACAAAACCTAAAACGATCGCGGCAGAAGACTCTCAAAGTATAGTATTGTTATCCGGCTGTGATCTCACCAGCGTTCCAGCAATTCCTTGGCCTTGGCACGGTTTACCACCCCTTTTGCGATGGCATCATCGAGGAATTCCCGTAATTCGGCTGCCTTGGCCTGATCGGCATCCTTGACTCGTTGGACGAGGGTATCGAAACCCTCCGATTCACTGCCGACGGGCTGTCCGGCAGCGTAGTTCCCGAGCAGGGCCTTTGCTTCCTTGACGGCGTCGGGAGTGAACGGGAGCACCTGATCCCTGACGGTCGGTGAGCAGCCCGATGCCATCAGGGCTGCCCAGCTCAGTGCTGCGAGCGCGTACAACGAACCCGCGATTCGATATTCACCGCTTGATGATTGCCGCATACTCCCTCCCAATTCCATCATGGAAACTGTACGACCCCGCCGTCCCTGCGGTTGCCAAGTCGTTGAATTGTAAGCAAATCGATCCCGTCACGGAGTGTCACCGTAGCCCCATCGACCATCACGGCATTGACAAGGCCGGGATGGCGGCTGCGGGCAGGGAAGACGCCCCAGGTCCAGTCGTACATCAGGCTCGGGCCGGATGCTCCTCCGCCCGATGGACTGCCCCAGTTTGGAGGCACGGTCATGTTGATCATGGACGCTGCCCCAGCGTTGTAGCCCCAGGCCATGCCGTTGTTGCCGCCCCACGCCGTTGGCGAGGCCTGGGCCGTGGCAATCACGTCGATCTCGGCCTGTGTGGCGAAGTCTCTGTTCACAATGGCTGTGATCGAATTGTTATTGGCCTGCAACGCGATGTTCCTTGGGAACACAGCTTCGTTGCTTCCGGATCCGGACAGCTGCTCGGCGGCCATGATCACTTTTGACGTGCCGTCGGTGAAATCCTTGATCGTGAAGCCCGGCCAAGACGGCGCGGATTCAGTTCGCGGTGCCAGTGGCCACAGAGCCCCCCGCCTCTCCCCATGCATGAAGCCATTCAATGATCCACGGGTGTTGTAGCCGTAGGGCCCACTTCCGGAAGACCATGCATAATTCACCGAGGCGATATCGTGAGACGCGCCCCACGAAACGGGGCGGCTTGTCGGCGGCTCGTCCGACGGGCAGATCAAGGCGGGCATCTTGCGGCGCGTCAGCCCCGTCAAGTTCGTCCCGAAGCTCGAGTCCGATCGGGCGGCTGTCATCCGAACATAGAGTGACTCTTCTTCCATGTAGGGCAGGATCAAGTAGGTGGCGTTCAAGCAGAACCATGGCTCCCACTGCGTGTCCACGTCCCCGCCGTGGTAGTTTGATGGGAATGCCTTTTGGGCCGACTCGAAATTGTGCATCGCCAGCCCCAACTGCCTGAGCTTGTTCTGGCAGGCCGACCGGCGGCCGGCCTCGCGGGCCGCCTGCACGGCCGGCAGGAGCAGGCCGACCAGCACGCCGATGATGGCGATCACGACCAAAAGCTCCACGAGCGTAAACCCCCTTGAAGGGTTTGGACGGTTCATGGCTGTATCTCCTTCGGAAAAGGGCAGGATGAGGGAAAAAATCGTGCCGGGAGGTGAGAACCGTCCCCCCATACATGAGTTGCTCCCGCCCCCGCCGGAATCTAACGCTCGCCTGTTTTGGCGGCTCAAATTTCGTGTTCGTCGGCCGTCCCGCCGGCGAGAAATGGCCCGGAACCGGTGAATCAGCCCGCGGCTTTCGGCGGCGAAACGTCAAGCTCGTTCATCAGCATCAGGTCGATGCGATTTTTCAACGACCGCGAAGTCGCATAGCCGACCGCATCATGCTCCGGACCCAACTCGCTTCGGCGAGGGCGGTTTCGCGAGCGCCCGAGTCGCAGACTCGCCGGGGTAGCGAAACAGGACAGCATAGCTCGTCAGCGTCTCCATTCGGGAACGAGCCGCTTCCCACAACGGCTCGAACGCCACGACGGAGTCCAATAGTA
>JBIKNV010000499.1:0-2686 GCA_044358475.1 Pirellulales bacterium
CTGGGTGGGTTGGTGGGGACACACGCATGCTGTCCCCACCCAGCCGCAGGGCGCAAGCCCGCGGGATGCGCGTCACCCTACCGACGGTAGCATCAAGTCCGCCTCGTGCAGCACGACGAGGCTTTCCGCCTTCGCCGCCAGCCGGGCCACATCCTCCGGCGACTCGGCATAACCAAATTCCAGATCCTCCACGAGCGTCTCGTTGATATCGGTGAGCAGTACCAGCCGCCGCTCACCGAGCGCCCGGGCAAAGAGCCGCGTCTGCAGCGCGTCGGCGATGAGTTGCGGATCCTTCGTGGACACGGCCTCGTGCACGAGCCCCTGGAGTGGCGCTCCCTGACGCCACCGCGAGAAAATGATGCCGGGCTCGGCCGCCAAACGTCCGACGAGGCAGATCGTTCCATCTTCGTGCGTCACGCGGGCTGCCGCCGCGACGGCTCTGCCCGCCGCATCGAGCTGGCCTGCACCCTCTGGGCCGCCCGTGGTACTCGCCTCAGGCGGGCGGCTCACGGAGGCGATCGTGACGGCGGCCTCCCGGTCGACGATTGGCCGCCATATCTCAGCCAGTTGCCGAGCCGCCTGGCGGGCGGCGCTGGGCAGCCCGAAGGCTGCAGCGGCGAGCGTGCCGTTACGGCCCGCCACCAGTCGCAAGCCTGCCGTCACGCCGAGGCTCCAGTCGATCTGCTGCATCTCCGTCCGCCAGCCAGCCAAAGCCCGCCGCCCCCGCCGGGCAAGCCGGCAGACAAGTTCCTGCCGGCTCTCGGGCCGTGAGAATGTCGGCCACAGTTCGCCCTCCAGCGACCGCCCCCCCAGAGACGCATCCCACCAAAATCCTCCGACGGCCACGACGACATCGGCATCGACCAGCAGTCGCGACAGGTAGCAGGGCAGGCCCTCCTCGTCGGCAGCAAGGTAGGCCGTGTCGGCATCCTGCTCGGGCGCGGCATCAACGACCGCGATATCAGCTGGGGCGATTCCCCCCATCTCCAGGCAGCGGTGAATCGCCCGCACCACTGCCTCCCGCTCGGGGATGCCGCCGGCCAAGGCGATCACCACGCGGTCTCCAGGAACCACATGCGACGCGAGCCGCGGCGCATGCATCTCATCGGCGAGAGCCTCGGCAACCAGGTGACCGGCCGCGTCGCCCACAACTCCCTCCGGCCCCCAGCAGTCGGCAATCAGACTGCCCGCGCGGGGCGTGAGCCCGAGTGGCTCATCGCCGCCATAGTCAAGGGAGATCGACGGTGTCTTTCGAGTGGCCATTGGTGGAGAACTCGCATTGTACGGTTTGCAGGCGGTGCGGCATCATGGCTTCCATGAAATCACCGCTCCGCCGTGTCGCCTGGTTGCCAGTCGCCATACTTGCCCTCGTGACCGGCTGCAGTGCCGATCCACAGGTGATGCTCAAAGCCACCGCGAAGGCCTACCGCGAGGCCGAGACCTACTCCGACAACGCGCGGGTGCGGGTGGCCTTCATCCACGGCGACTCCACAACGGAACGGACGATTCCCTTCCGAGTGGCCTTCGCCAGACCCGACCGGGTGCGCATCGAATGCTACGATGCCCGTATCGTTGCCGACGGCATGACACTGCTGGCCACCGTCGGCGGCGTGCCGGGACAGGTGCTCGCCGAGCCGGTGAAAACTCCGCTCGCCCTCGACCAGATCGTGGCCGATGAACAGGTGCGGGCGGCACTGGCCGAGGGTGACGCCGGCCTCCCGACGCAGCTGGCGCTCCTGCTGGCCGACGACACGATCGAATTGATCTGCGCCGAAGCCACGTCGCCCCCACGGATCACCGGCACCGAGTCGATCGACGGCCACCCCTGCACCCGCATCGACATCGACAAGCCGGAAGGTCGGCTCTCGCTGTGGCTCGACCGCGAGGAGCACCTGCTCCGACGGATCTCCATCCCCACCGATGCATATGCCCGCCAGGTGTCGGAAGAGTCCGGCACGGTGACCGGCGTGTCGGTGATCGTCGATTTCGTAGACGCCGCCTTCGCGAAAACGCTTCCGGACACAGCCTTCGCGCTCTCGATTCCCGAGGGGTCGGAGCGTGTCACCCGGCTCGACCCCGCTGCGGTCACCAATGCCACCAAAGGTTCCGACACGATCAAGCCACCCCCCGAGCAGGTCATCGCTCCACGCCGGCAGCCGGAGCGATTCAAACTGGTCGAAGCGTGGCGCAGCGAGGACGTCGGCCTGCCGGGCAATCTGATCTGCTACGACGCTCAACCCTCCGCCGAGCAACAGCCCGCGGGTGACGAGACCGCCTCGCCCGCAACGCGGATCGCGGTGCTCGACGGCTGGCAAAGCGTGGTCGTGTTCGATGCCGCCGGCGAGGAACTAGCCCGCCACGAACTCATGCTGCCGAAGGGAGCCACCGTTGAATTCCTGCGGACAGGTGTCGATCGCGACGGCCGCCGCTGGTGGCTCGGCGGCACCCGCGGTGCTCAGCAGGTCTTTCTTTTCGACCAGGCGTGGGCTCCCCAAGCCAGCTATCCTCCGCTCGGCAGCGCCGAACATCCGGGCATTCGCGACGCCCATCTCATCGACACCGATGGCGACGGCTCTCCGGAAATCGTCGTTGCCTTCGCCACCAGTCGCGGCCTCGAATGGGTCGGTCTCGATGGCAATCGGCTCTGGGCAGATCGCCAGCCACCGGCAGTCACGTCGATCGCTCC
>JBIKNV010000107.1:0-7789 GCA_044358475.1 Pirellulales bacterium
CGACCAGCGTGTCGAGCCCCTCCACATGCCGCACCCCTGCGGGAAACAGCCGTGACAGCATCACCACGGCAAAGGCCACGAGGAGGGCGGCAAGCGGCGCTCCGATCAGGCACCAGCCGAAGAATGAGATGTCGACACCGAGTTCCTTGCGAATGAACGCGAGCCCGATGACGTTGGGGGGCGTGCCGATCGGTGTCGCCAGCCCGCCAATCGATGCGGCATAAGCCACACCGAGCAGCAGCCCGGTGCCAAACTCCGGCGCGAGCCGCCGGGCCGCCGTGCGATCGGCCTCCTCGATCGCCGCCAGCATCCCGGTCACGATGGCCACCATCATCGCCGTGGTGGCGGTGTTGCTGATGAAGGCGCTCACCACAGCCGACACGAAGGCGACCGCGGCCAATATCCGGATCGGCCGGCCGTCGATCCACCGCATGCCGAGCACACCGTAGGCCAGCCGCCGGTCGAGGCCGTGCACGCGGATCGCCTCAGCGAGCATGAACGACCCGATGAAGAGAAAGACGAGCGGCTGGGCGAACGGCCCAAACGCCTCCCCCATCGGCGCCACCCCCGCGATCACGCAAGCGGTCACACCGAGCAGCGCCGTCACCGGCAACGGCAATGCTTCTGTCACCCACAGCGCGACGACGACCGCCATGATCGCCGCCAACGCCTGCGCCTGGGAGGAAAGCTCCATACACACCACCTTCCGACAAACCGCCGCCCGCACAAGCCCCCGGGCTTGCGCCCGGGGCTATGTGGTTTTGGCGACAGCAAGCCGCAGGGCGCAAGCCCGCGGGATGCGCGACAGGCCGCGCCACCGCAGCCCCCGGGCTCGCGCCCAGGGCTTCCTGGTGTGCTGTAGATACAACACCACCCCGGACCGCCCGCCTGGAGGGCGGGCTTACGCGAGCGACCGGAGGGTCGCCAAGAAACCCGAGGCCACGAGGCTAGCCGCAGGGCGCAAGCCCGCGGGATGACGTATCAGCCAACACCACTGCAGCCCCCGGGCTCGCGCCCGGGGCTATGTGGCGGGAACCTCTCCCTGTGACGTTAGTACGTCTTGCCGACAGCGGCCTGCGCCGCCGCCAGCCTCGCCACCGGTAGCCGAAACGGCGAGCAGCTCACATAGTCGAGCCCCAGGTGGTGACAGAAGATCACCGAGTGGGGATCACCACCGTGCTCGCCGCAGATGCCGAGTTTGATGTCCTTGCGGCTGCTCCGCCCCTTCTCGACCGCGATCTGCATCAACTGACCCACGCCCGTCGCATCGATCGACGCGAAGGGGTTGGCCTTGAAGATGCCTTCCTCGGTGTAGGTCTGGAGGAAGGAACCCATGTCGTCGCGACTCATGCCGAGCGTCGTCTGCGTGAGGTCGTTGGTGCCGAAGGAAAAGAACTCGGCCGTCTCGGCGATCTCGTTGGCGGTGAGGGCACCCCGCGGAATCTCGATCATCGTGCCGACCAGGTACTTGATCTTCTGGCCCGTCTCCTGCTGCACCTTCTCAGCAACCCGGTGAACGATCGCCACCTGGTTGTCGAGCTCCTTCTTGAAGCCGACCAGTGGCACCATCACCTCGGGACGCACCTTGATGCCGTCCTTCTGCACCTTCGCGGCGGCCTCGAAGATCGCCCGCACCTGCATCTCCGAGATCTCGGGGTAGCTGATGCCAAGGCGGCAGCCACGATGGCCGAGCATCGGGTTGAACTCATGCAACGACTCAACGCGGGCCTTCACCTTCTCGACCGGCATCCGGAGCTTGCGGGCCAGGTCGGCCTGGGACTTCTCGTCGTGCGGCACGAATTCGTGCAGCGGCGGGTCGAGCAGCCGGATCGTGGCTGGCCGCCCCTCGAGCGCCCGGAAAATGCCCTCAAAGTCGTCCCGCTGGTAAGGAAGCAGCTTGCCAAGGGCCTCGCGGCGGGTGTCTTCGTTTTCCGCGAGGATCATTTCCCGCATGGCGTCGATGCGGTCGCCTTCGAAGAACATGTGCTCGGTCCGCGTCAGGCCGATGCCTTCGGCGCCGAAGGCGATCGCCTGCCGCACCTGCTCGGGCGTGTCGGCATTGGTCCGCAGGCCGAGCTGACGATACTTGTCGGCCAGCTTCATCATGAAGTCGTAGTACTGGAAGACTTCCGAATCCTGCGGCTTCATCGTCTTGGCAACGAGCACCTGCTTGAGCTCGCTATCGGCCGTCTTGATCGCACCGGCAAAGACCTCACCGGTCGAGCCGTTGATGGAGATCGCATCGCCTTCGCGGAGTGTCTTGCCGGCACAGGAGAGCGTGCCCTTGGCGTAATCGATCTGGATCGCACCGGCGCCGGCGACGCAGACTTTGCCCATTTGACGGGCCACGAGCGCCGCGTGGCTCGACACGCCACCACGGCTGGTGAGGATGCCCTCGGCGGCGATCATGCCGCGGAGATCCTCCGGGCTCGTCTCGACGCGGGCCAGCACCACCTTCTCCCCCTTCTCGGCGAGCTGCTCGGCCTTGGCAGCCGTGAAGACGAGCTGACCGGTGGCGGCACCCGGACCGGCCGGCAGGCCGGTCGTCAGCAACTGACCGCTCTTCTTGGCGGTCTCGTAGGCGGCCCGGTCGAAGATCGGGGCCAGGAGCTGCGAGAGGGCGTCGGGGTCGGCCGACTGGATCGCATGGGTTGCGGTCATCAGCTTCTGCTTGACCATGTCGTGGGCGATCTTCACGTAGGCCAACGCCGTCCGCTTGCCGTTGCGGGTCTGCAGCATGTAGAGCTTGCGGTTCTCGACGGTGAACTCGAAATCCTGCACGTCGCCAAACTTCTTTTCGAGCGTCTGCCGCACCTTCTCCAGCTCCTTGTAGGTGCCGGCGAAGACCGGGTCGTGCTTCATCTCGGCGACCGGCAGCGGCGTCCGCACGCCGGCCACCACGTCTTCTCCCTGGGCATTGACGAGATACTCGCCGTAGAAGACATCTTCCCCGGTCGCGGGATCACGCGTGAAGGCCACGCCCGTCGCGCAATCGTCGCCCATGTTACCGAACACCATGCTCTGCACGTTGACGGCGGTGCCCCATTCGTCGGGGATCTTGTACTTGCGGCGATAGAGGATGGCCCGCTCGTTCATCCAACTGCCGAACACGGCCCCCACCGCCCCCATCAGCTGCTCGAACGGGTCCTGCGGGAAGTTTTTGCCGGTTCGCTGCTTGATGAGCGTGAGGTACCGCTTGATGAGTTCGCGGAGGTGCTCCTCCTGAAGATCCGTGTCGTTGTGAATGCCGAGTTGGTGCTTGAGGCCCTCCATCACCTCCTCGAACGGCTCATGCTCGTTCTCGTGCACCTTCTGGACGCCCATCACGACGTCACCATACATCTGGATGAAGCGACGGTAGGAGTCGTAGGCGAAGCGGGGATTGCCGGTTGCTGCGGCGAGCGTCTTCACGCTCTCGTCGTTGAGGCCGAGATTCAGGATCGTGTCCATCATGCCCGGCATGCTGTCGCGGGCACCGCTGCGGACGCTCACCAGGAGCGGCTTGTGATGGTCACCAAACTTCTTGCCGGTCTCCTTCTCGAGGAGCTTGACGTAGGCCCGCATCTCGTCTTCGAGGCCCTTCGGAAACTTCTTGCCGTGCTTGTAGTAGTCGATGCAGACCTGTGTCGTGATGGTGAAGCCGGGGGGCACCGGCAGGCCGATCGACGTCATCTGGGCGAGATTCGCCCCCTTCCCGCCGAGCAGGGCCTTCATCGAGCCGTCGCCGTCGCACTTCTTGACGCCGAAGTAGTAGATCATCCGTCCATCCTTCGCCCTCTTGCCGGCCCCCGGGGACGACTTCTTGTCTGCGGACTTCTTTTTGAGGGTTTTGGCCATGGGCGGACGAGACCTTTCCTAGAGCGAGTGGCTGGAGACGAGTTCCGAAATTTCAGGAGAAAACTCCGCAAAATCTAGTGTCGTGACCGATGTCCGTCAACGAACCCGCGCCGCAGCCTGAATCAGGACCGCCCCGGCGATGACGCTCGCCGCGGCGGCGAGAACGGCCCCGGTGGGGATGCCGGCTGCGTCGATTCCCGGGAGACCGCCGCTCCCACCCTCGAGCACCATGTCGGGGGGGCAGTCGGAAGCGAAGAGCACCACCAGTGGCATGCTGTTGTGAACGAGATGGCCGACGATCGCCGGCAGCAGGCTCCCGGTCGTGATCGTCACCCAGCCAAGCACGGCGCCGAGCGCGAACGTCTGGGGCATCCGTTCGGGTAACACGTGGGCTACCGCGAAGAGAAACGCCTGAGCCAGAACGGCCATCGCAACACGACCAGCCGTTCGCTGGCGTCCGGCAAAGGCTGCGAGCGTCCACCCACGAAACAGCAGCTCCTCACACACCGCCGGCAGCACGGCGATCAAGAGCCACGACAGCCACCACGGCTGACTGAGGATCAGGCCCACCAGTCGCTCCGATAATGCCTTCGCCTCGGGGCTGAGGCCGTCGCCGCGAAAGGCGAGGAGCGCGGCGGCGCCGATCACGAACACACCAGCACCAAGCAGTGCTCCACCCGCGAGCCCCATGCCGGACGACAGCCCATCGCCGCGACCCGGCCAGCGCAGTGAAAAGGTCTGCCGAAGATCGACCCGCTGCCACCACAACAGGACCACCAGCGGCAGGAGCACGGTCGCCGCCTGCTGCACGGGAATGGCGACAAGGAGATCGTTCGGTATGAAGGCCTGGGCATACCACAGCGCGGCCAGGCCCATGATCGGCGGAATCGCTCCCTGCACGAGCGTCGGCAACGCCCGTCGGCTCGGCCGGGCCAGCGCGGGGCCGGCCGTATCTTGGCCGCGAAAAAGGATGTCTTCGTCGGTGAGCATCACAGCCGTCACCCGCAGCAACAGCCACGTGATCGCGAGTGACGAGGTCAGCGACAGGAAAAGCGGCCAGGCGATCGACGTCGCCTCCTCCGCCTCAGCTGCGGTAAAGGCCGCATGCGACACGAGCACGTGGCCCACGAAGGGGGCCGCCGGCAGGAGACGGTTGGACCGCATGCCCGGCAGGAGCGCCGCCCCGGCCAGCGCGCTCACCAGCAGGATCACCGGGGTGAGCGTGTTTTGTGCCTCCTTGCCACTTTTGGCTGCGGTCGTCACGGCGAGGCATAAGGCCGCCCCGACGGCAGCCAGCCCGATGAAGACGATGAGCGTGATGGCGATGCCACCGGCTGTCGTCAAGGCAAGTGACTGTGAGGCGTTGCCGGCCAGCAGCTTGAGCGAGACGGCGGTGGTGGCGGTAATCGACGTGACATTGGCCGCCAGCGTGGCCAGCGTGATGGCGAACACCGCCAGAAACTTGCCAAGGACGATCTCATGGGCGGAGCAGGGGGCGATGAGGAGCGTTTCGATCGTACCGCGCTCCTTTTCGCCGGCAATCGCATCGATGGCTGGGTAGAAGGCGCCGGTCATCGTCAGCACCGCCAGGAGCACGAGCACCCCGCCGGCAACGGTGTTCATGATCTCGCCCACCGGCAACTCGCCTCGCGGCTGGTCGCCCGTCAGCCGCAGGACAAGCGGATCGAGCACGGTACCGGGAAGCCCGGCGCTCTCGATCCGTCGACGACGCGCATCCTCAATGAAGCTCTCCATGAGCGCGAGAAACTGCCCCCGGACTGCATTCGTCGGCGGCCGCATCGTGGAGGACTGCACCGTGACCGACACGGTGCGGTCCGCGTCCAGCCCCGCGAGCGTCCCCCTCTCCGCATGGAGCCAGAAGTCGGCAGCACCGCTGTCGATCGCCTCCTGGGCCACGGCCACGTTAATTTCTTCCAGCACGGCCTCGGCCGGCCACTCCTTCCGGTCGGCGGGCTCGGAGGCCTCGATCATGCCGCGAATCCGAGCGATGAAGCCCTCCGCATCGGGGCCCGACACGGCGACCGTCACCTTCGTCGGTGCCAGCCGGGCCTCCGCTTCCATCACGCCCGTGCGCAGGCCGAGCGTCGTAGACAACGCGAGAATCGGGTAGCTGATCATCGGCAGGAGGAGCGTGATGACCAGCGTGCGCCGATCGCGGACGAATTCCAGCAGTTCGCGGCGAGCCACCCAGCCGGCCGCCTGCCAGCGGGACCAGCCGCTACCGTGATGCCCACCCTGAGCCATCAGAAGACCCTCCGGCTCACCGCCACAAAAAACGCATCTTCCAATCCGGCGCCGTCGGCGACGAGCTCATCGCGGGTACCGGTAGCAACGATCCGCCCCATGTGAACGATCACGAACCGGTCGCAGCGGTGCTCGATCTCGTGGAGCCGATGGGTCGAGATGAGAATCGCATGTCCCTCGGCACGCAGCTGGCCAAGCATCGCCAGCAGGTCACGGGCACCGAGCACATCGAGCGCGTTGGTCGGCTCGTCGAGCACGAGCGCCGGTGGATCGTGCACGAGCGCCCGCCCCAGCGACACTCGCTGCCGCTGCCCCGACGAGAGTCGGCCAGCCGGCCTGTCGGCACACGAGGCGAGGTCGAGCCCGGCGAGGAGCCTCTCCACACGGGTCGCGGTGGCATCTCGATCGAGGCCGTGCAGCCGCCCAAAGGACGTGAAGATTTCCCGCGGTGTGAGCCGGTCGGCCACACCCGTGGTCGCCGACACATAGCCGAGGTGCCGCCGCACGCCCACCGGGTCGGCGACCACGTCATGCCCCGCCACGCGGGCCGTGCCGGAGGTGGGTTTCAAGAGCGTGGCCAGCACCCGCAGCGTGGTCGTCTTGCCGGCTCCATTGGCCCCCAGCAGGCCCACCGTCTCACCGGCGGCCACTCCGAACGAGATGCGATCGACGGCATGCACCACGCTCCCGTCGCCGGCGCGATAGTCCTTCACGAGATCGACGACTTCGATCATCTCACACCTCCTCGCTCGGCGGAAACTGCCGCCGCTCGAGGATGAAGAGGGCCGCTGTCAGGAATACCGCGGCCACGATGAAGACGGCGATCACCTGTACCCACGCTGGCTGCATGTCGACGAGCAGTTGGATTTCCACGGGCAGCTTTCGTCGCCATCCCATCCACTCCACCAGCAGGGTTCGCAGCCGGAGGCTCACCGTCGCCTGGTTGACGACCGCCGGAAGAACCCCGGCAAGATACTCGACCACGATCGCCACGCCCACGCTCGCCACCAACGCCCGCTTCGGCATGATCACCGCCGGCAGCGCAAAGAGCGCCGCACGGCCGATACACGAGAGCATGATGAGCCCGGTAAAGGCCACCGCCACGGCCTCGGGATGCCAGACTTTCGTCACCGCCAGCGCGATCCCGAGCGCGATGAGGGCCACGGCGCCCGTCCAGATGACGGCCGCCAGAAACGTCCCCAGGAGAAGTGATGCCCGCCCGGAAGGCCGCACGGTCACGTGCACCCACGTGCCCCGCTCGAGTTCGTCCGACACCGCCGGGCACATTGTCACGAGGAGCCCCAACAGGCACAGGCCCTCCGGGATGAGTACGTAGAGCAGGACGACCGCCAGATCGGGATCGAGCCGGCCGCGGGAGGCGCGGCCGGCCGCCAGCATCACCGCCGCGGGAAAGACCGCCCCCAGCGCCGCCATCGCCAGCCGGGGCGGCGTCAACAGCCGCCGGAGCTGAAAGCCGGCCACGGCGAGCGCCCCCGACAGCGACGGCATCTGCATGAAGACAGTCGGGTTTCGTCGGTGTGTCTCGCCTGTCACGGCCCCACCCCCCGATGCAGCTGCACCAGTCTGCCGAAGATGCCTTCGAGCGAGCGGTCGGCCGGCATCACTTCTGCAATGGCGAGGCCATCCGCTGCTGCCTGCTGGGCCACGGCGGCAAGTGCCGCCGGCT
>JBIKNV010000370.1:0-3527 GCA_044358475.1 Pirellulales bacterium
CTCGATCCGCTTCGCCTTCGGGCTCGCCGAATACATCGGGATCCGGCAGCTCGCCGACCGGTTCCGCTGCGAATAGGCGAGGTTCACCGGCGCCTCGTAGCCCGGCACGAGCCGCTTGTAGCTGTTTGTGGTGGGGTTGGTGATCGCGAGGATCGCGGGGGCATGCCGCAGGATGCCGCCGAGGGCGTGCAGCGCCATCTCGGAAAGGCCCGCGTAGCCGGAGCCGGCGAAGAGCGGGTGGCTGTCCTTCCAGAGTGAGATGTGGGTGTGCATGCCGGAGCCGTTGTCGCCGAAGATCGGCTTGGGCATGAACGTGGCGGTCTTCGAGTGCCGCCGGGCCACGTTGCGCACGATGTATTTGTAGAGGCACATCTGGTCGGCCATCCGCACCAGCTCCTGAAACCGCATGTCGATCTCGCACTGCCCGGCCGTGGCCACCTCGTGATGCTGTGCCTCGACGTCGATGCCGCACTGGATCATGGTTTGCATCATCTCGTTTCGCAGATCCATGAGTTGGTCGGAGGGCGAGCAGGGGAAATAGCCCTCCTTGTGCCGCAGCTTGTAGCCGAGATTTGGCCCCTCGGCCCTTCCGCGGTTCCACTCGGCTTCGACGGAGTCGACGTGGAAGTAACCCTCGTGGGCGTTCTGGTCGAACCGCACGTCGTCGAAGACGAAGAACTCCGCCTCCGGGCCGATGAAGCAGGTGTCGGCGATGCCGGTGCTCTTGAGATAGTTGACCGCCTTGCGGGCGACGTTTCGCGGGTCGCGCGAGTAGTCCTCGCGGGTGATCGGATCCTGCACGCTGCAGATCATCGAGAGCGTGGGGATCGACGCGAAGGGATCGATGACCGCCGTGTCGGGCACGGGTACGAGGAGCATGTCGCTCTCGTTGATCGCCTGCCAGCCGCGAATGCTCGAGCCGTCGAAGCCGAGGCCGTCCTCGAACGTGTCTTCCTCGAGCTTGCCGACGGGAATCGTGAAGTGTTGCCAGGCGCCGAGGAAATCGGTGAACCGCAGGTCGACCGCCTTCACTTCCTTCTCGCGGCACATCGCGAGCACTTCACGCGGCTTCATGGGGAGGCATTCTCCGGGGGCGAATGGGGATCCGGTGGACGAGGCCCACCATCATACGCCAAGTGGAAACCCGGGTCGGGTCGGCGGACGACGCCGGGCAAGCCCCGCCGAAACCCCCGCCCGAAGCGGCTGGCGGCATGGGGCATTGGTTCGCCGCGTGGATCTCGGCTCGGTATCATGATGCGATGTCAACGGCACGATTGATTCCGCCTGCCGACCTTGCTCCTCCGAGCATGGGGAGTCTGTCTCCGGAGGATCGGGTGCGGCTCTGGGCGCAGATGGTCGACGAGGGCGACAGCCTCGTGTTCGATCGATTCCTGCGCGAATACGGCGACGAGTGCTCTGCCCGCCGGGCCATGCAGGAATGGCTCGATCGTCGCAACGCCGACGCGACTGCCGCCAAGTTTCGGATGCTTGCGGGCCGCCGGGTGGCGGGGCATGCCCATGGCGAGTGAAGGCGTCTTGGCGACGTTGATCGCAGGCTGGAAAGCCCTGTCGAGGGTCGATGCCCCCAAAGCCGTGATCGGCTGACTGGCGCTCACCGCCTGGAAGCACGCTCGTTACACCCGCGATGCCGACGTGCTCGTTGCGATTGATGGCGATAGGATTCACGAACTCGTGGCGGCGCTGGCTGCATCCGGCTTTCGAGCCCGCCACTCGCCACCTCTCCGCACCGTTGATGGCCAGGGAATCGCCCAGTTCACGTTTCAGCCGGCCGAAGCCCTCATGCCGTTCCAGCTCGACGTGCTGCTCGTGGCGAGCGGCTTTCAGAGGGAAGCGGTGGATCGGGCGGTGGCATGGCCGCTCCCCGGCGGGAAGGAGACCGTTCGCGTCGTGCGGCCGGACGACCTCGTGGTGATCAAACTCCTCGCGGGGAGGATCATCGACCGAGCCGATGCAGCGATGGTTCTTCGTGAGAACCGCGACGAGATCGATTTTTCACGGCTTCACAGCGAGATCACCCGCCAGGGTGTCGGTGCCGAGTATCGGGAAATCTGGCGGGAGGCGTTTCCGAACGAACCGATGCCGGACCTCGGCTGAAAAGTTTGGTTCACGCGCCCTGTCGGTCAATCTTTTCAGCGGCCTTCGCGCCGGTTGGCCTCGCGTTCGGCCTCGTCGAGCTTGAGGATCGCCTGGCCGATCTCGGAGTCGGGGGCATGCTCGATGACGGTGATTCCGGGTGGTCCCTCGCCCGGCGCGGAGGTCTTGGGTTTGTCGGCCTCGACGATGTCTTGGCGGGTGAGGAGGCCGCGTTTGATGAGTTCGTTGACGATCGCTTCGAAGCTCTTTTCATGACCTTTCCATACGCCGGCAGAGCCGTACTGCTTCAGAATGTCGGTAAAGTCACGGCCCTTGTTGTCCTGAATTGTCGGATCAGCGCCTCGTTCAAGAAGGAACCAAGCCATGTTGTAGTTGCAACACATTCCTGCACACACGAGCGGCGAATGGCCAGAAACATCCAGTGGATTTGGGTTGGCGCCATGCGCCAGCAAGGTTGCTGTCACAGGAAACGAACCGGCCTGCACGGCGAAAAAAAGCAACGCTCGTTGATCAAAGGGGCTTGGGATTGGGATGTAGTCAGGATTCATGCCCTGCCTCAAAGCAGCCGTGACGAACGCCGCGTTGTCGGAAGCCAGAACTCGTTCAAGCACCGTGTAGTTTGAATCGTGTTTCGGCACATGATCGGGATCGAGGTAGTCGGCGTTGATGTCTGCGCCATTTTTCAGCAGCGTTTCAAAGCCCGCAGGATTGTTCCGTGCCACGGCCCAGTACAAGAGGCGAAATCCCCCTTTCCCTACACCATTTACATCAGCCCCGGCCTGGATCGCCGCGGCGATGGCGGCCTCATCGCCCTGATCGACCGCGACCGCCAGCCGCTTCAGTTCCGAGTCGGCGGAAAACGAATCGCCGGGGATGCGTCCCGCCTGCGGTCCCCACAGCGCATCTTCAACGTATTGACAGCCGCCAAGCCATGGAAGAAAGGCCAAAACGGTCATGGCAATTGGGCGTTTCACGTGCATAGATCAACGAGCACTACTAGGAAGGCTATTGATCGAATGTGTGTTCAGCGACCGGGGGGCATGGAAAATGATTTCACCGGCGGCTGAACGAAATTGTTGTAAAGCCGGGGGGTCGAGTAGCTCCAGCCCGTTCTGAATCGTCCTCACAATGCTTAATGGCTCCCCAAACGTGATATGGGAGCGAATGTGGCCGGGAGTACCGTTTTGATAAATCGGGCTAAGCGAAGAGGGATTGTAGACGATTGCTGGAATTCGGAGTGCATATGATACGGCGGTAGCTTGCATGCCGCCCTTTGAATGTCCTGTTGTCACCAGAATTGCGCCGCGGGGAAGATTGGGTTGTACTTCTCGGCCAAGCGCAATGGACAGATTCACTTGCGGCGTTTCTAGGTTCGCCAATTGTCGTGCATTCGTCCACCAATCCCACCAAGT
>JBIKNV010000061.1:0-10359 GCA_044358475.1 Pirellulales bacterium
AAACTGCTCAGGGTGGGCGGCCGCCATGCCCGCCACGATGTCGGCCGTACGGTCACGGCTGCCGTCGTCCACCATGACGAACCGCACGCCCGGGTGCGCGGCGGCAAATTGCTCGAAGACGTCGACCTGGAGCCGCTCCTCCTCGTTGTAGCAGGGCACGACGAGCACAGTCTGCTGCATGGCGTTCACTCAGGAAGAAGGGGTCACGAGGCCGCGGACCCGACCTTCGACGCAGAGGGCAGCTCCGAGCAGGCCGATCGCGGTGCCGCAGAACACGTCGCTGGGATAATGGGCCGACGAGACGAGCCTTTGCAGCATCGCCCCGAGGCAGACCACGGCGAAGAACCATGCGGCGTGTGGATACCGGAACGCGAGCGCCGCGGCAAACCCGGCTGCCACGGCGGAGTGGCCGGACGGAAAGCTCATCAGGTCGCTCCCTGCGGCTCCGGCCGCCGTCGCGGTCGTCTGGCCAAACGTGTCGAACGCCGAATGGACGCTGGCGAGATCGAGAGCCCGCGGCCGCACACGAATGATCGTCGCCTTGAGAACGTTTACGAGCACGCCGCCAGCGTAGGTCGCCCCGAGAAACCGCACGAGTGTGGCCGACGGCACCCACCATGGTCCCGTCGCTTTCCGCCACAACGTCGGGTCAAGGGCCGCCACCCCAACGATCAGACAGGCCACCCCAAGGCCATGCGCAGCGACCTCCGGGAAATCGAACAGCCGTCGCAGATCGCCCGGTAGAAACCCACCGCGACACAGCCGCGCCACCGGCAGATCGACGAGAAACGCGAGTCCGCCTGCTATGCCGCAGACCACGGCCAGAAGCAAGATGCGAGTGCGGAACCGTACCGTGCTGCTGAAGCGAGACGAAGGCAAGGGAGTGATGAAGTCTGTCATGCTGTCGCCTCAGGCAGCCCCGGGCCGCAAGCCCGGGGAACCGCGGCGGCGGCTAGGTGGGGGATCGACCGTCCCCTCTGTAACTTGCGCCGGATCCCGCCCCAGTCAGCCCCGGGCGCGAGCCCGGGGGCTGCAGCATTATCGACCGGTGCGTCAGCCCGCCGGCTCGCGCCGGCGGCTGTGTGTGTGCGATGTGAGTAATCTTCCACGCACTCGACTCCTTTGTGCGTTGCAGACGGTACCTACCGCCTTCTGGATGGGACAAGACCGATGCCAGCGAAAACCCCCGCAGCAGAGAAAAAATGGCCTCCGATTCCACTTTTCGGCGGTGGCAGCCACGCGTATCCTCCGTCGCAACGTGAACGTCATCCCCCGCCTGAGTGCCCTATTCCATGCACGTCCGTCATCCCGTTCTTCTCGTCAGCCTCGTATCCATCGCCTTCCTGGCCCTGGGCTTTCCGTCCAACTCGCTGTGGGATGAAGACGAGCCGCGGTTCGCCGCGATTGCCGAGGCGATGCTCGTCTCGGGTGATTGGGTCGTTCCGCGGTACAACGACACGCTCGCCGTCGACAAGCCGGTACTCATGCATTGGTGCATGGCAGCCTGCTACACCGTCTTTGGCGTCTCGGAATTTTCAGCCCGCCTCCCCTCCGTGATAGCCACGCTGCTCACGGCCCTGGCCCTGCTGCGGGCCGGCACCCACTGGTTCAACACCCCGACGGGCGTGATCGCGGCACTGGCCTATGTCGGCTGCCTGCTCGTGGGCATCGAGTCGCACGCCGCCACACCCGACGCCATCCTCACGGCTCTCTGCACGTGGGCCACCGTGCTCGTTGCCGAAGCAATCCTGCCGCTGCCCGGCCGCACCGCACCGATCCGGATGACCGTGTCACGAGCCGCCATCGTGGGCGGCCTGCTCGGCCTCGGAGTGCTCTGCAAGGGCCCCATCGGCTTCGTCGGGCCGCTTGCCGTGCTGCTGCCCTGGGCCTGGTGGCTGGCCGTCGCCGACCGCATGAGTGGCCGCGGCCAAGCGCAGCCCACGCTTCAGAGCCTCGTCGCCGATGCGGTGCCGGCGACGCTCCGCGCCCTCGCGACCACGCGGCTCGGTGTCGTCACGCTCACCATGCTCGCCGTCGCCCTTCCCTGGTATGTGCTGGTCGGCATCCGCACCGATGGCGCCTGGCCGGCCGGCTTTTTCTTCATCCACAACATTGGGCGTGCCGCAGCGGCGATGGAGAGCCATGGCGGCGGCGTCTGGTATCACCCCGTCACGATGCTCGTGGGCTTCTACCCGTGGTCGTGCTTTCTGCCATTCTCGATGGTGCTGGTGGCCTGGCGCATCTTTCACCGTACCGAGGCTGCCAAGCCGGTGTTCGTGAACGGTCTGTTGCTGCTCTGGATCGCTGTGTGGGTGACCGGCTTTTCCGTCGCCGCGACCAAACTCCCCAACTACGTGATGCCCGCCTATCCGGCAGCCGCCCTGCTGGTGGCGGCAGTGGCCGTCGAGGCGGCGTCACGGGAACGGTGGCCCCATCCGGGCTGGCTCACCGCCGGCCTCGGCTGGCTGGCCTTCGGTGGCATCGCCACGGCGGCCGTGGTGATTGTCGCCACGTTTTTCGGGATGCCCGACGCCGCCCCGGCGGCGTTCGTCGGCCTGGTGCCAGTGGTGGGAGCACTTGCCTGCTTTTGGATCGCACAACGGAATCGAATGGCAGCAGTGCAGGCTTTCACCGTAATCGCGCTGGTCTACACGACACTGGCCGTGGGACCGGTGGCCTCCTGGCTCGGCCGGGCCAACTCGCTCCCGGATCTCGTGCGGAAGGCCCATGCCCACGCCGGCGGGAAGGCACGGATCGGCACCTTCACCCACAACACGCCCAACATCGTCTTTTACTCGCACGGCCGCGTCGCGGAATGGCAACGCGACGAGGCTGACGGGGCTTCAGCGTTTCTCGAGTCGGGTTCGGATGCGGTCGTGATCGTGCCAGCGCATCGGTTTGACACGCTCGCCAAGAGCCTGCCCGAGGGCTACGGCATCGTCGGCCGCAGCCGTCCACTCTTCCGTCGGCACGACTTCCTCATCATCGGCCGCCGGCCGGGCCCTGCCGCCTACACGGCCTCCGAGGATGCGGTCACACGGTAGGCAGCCCGCGCCGGTCGAGCGTCAGCCCGCCTCGCATCACTGCCAGTCGGCCACGGGCACGCAGCTGCAGAAGAGGTTGCGGTCGCCGTGGACGTTGTCGACGCGACCCACCGGCGGCCAATACTTCCGCCGCCGCAGGCCCGCCACCGGGTACGCGGCCTCCTCGCGGGAATAGGCCCGCGCCCATTCGTTGGCAGTCACGCTGTCCGCCGTGTGCGGCGCCCGTACCAGCGGGTTGTCGTCACGCGGCCAGTCTCCCGTCTCGATCCGCCGGATCTCCGCGCGGATCGCGATCATCGCCGCGATGAAGCGGTCGAGTTCGGCCAGATCCTCGCTCTCGGTCGGCTCTACCATCAGCGTGCCGGGCACGGGGAAGGAGAGCGTCGGCGCGTGGAACCCGTAATCGACGAGCCGCTTCGCCACATCTTCGGCCGTCACGCCGCTGGTCTCCTTGAGCGGCCGCAGGTCGAGAATGCACTCGTGGGCCACGCGGCCCTCGGCTCCCGTGTAGAGCGTGGGGTAGTGGTCGCGGAGCCGCACGCTCACGTAGTTGGCCGCGAGAATCGCCGTCTCGGTGGCTTTCCGCAGGCCGTCCGCTCCCATCATGCGGATATACATCCAGCTGATCGGCAGCACCGATGCGTTGCCCAGCGGCGCGGCCGACACCGCCCCCACGCCGCCGGCCGTCGCCACACCCCCGGTCGCATGCCCCGGCAGGAAAGGGACGAGATCCTCGACCACGCAGACGGGCCCCACGCCCGGCCCGCCGCCACCGTGCGGAATGCAGAACGTCTTGTGAAGGTTCAGGTGGCTCACGTCGCCACCGAACTGGCCCGGGGCCGCCACGCCCACCAGCGCGTTCATGTTGGCCCCGTCGACATAGACGCGGCCGCCGTGGCGATGCACGATCTCGCACAGCTGTGTGATCTGCGCTTCAAACACGCCGTGGGTGCTCGGATACGTGATCATCACGGCTGCCAGCCGGTCGGCATGTTCGCGGCACTTTGCCTCGAGTTCGGCGAGGTCGACATTGCCCTGCTCGTCGCAGCCGGTCACCACGACGGTCATGCCGACCATCTGCGCACTGGCGGGATTGGTGCCGTGGGCCGAAGCGGGAATGAGGCAGATGTCGCGGTGGCCCTGCCCGCGGGCCCGCTGCCAGGCCCGGATCACGAGCAGGCCGGCGTATTCGCCTTGGCTACCGGCATTCGGCTGAAGGCTGATCCCGGCGTAGCCGGTCGCCTCGCCGAGCCACTCCCGCAGTTGTCGCTCGAGAATTGCATAGCCCTCCCGCTGATCGATCGGTGCGAAGGGATGCACGTGGGCAAACTCGGGCCAACTGATCGGAATCATCTCGCTCGTCGCATTGAGCTTCATCGTGCAACTGCCGAGCGGGATCATCGTGCGGTCGAGGGCGAGATCGCGATCGGCCAGCTCCCGCAGGTAGCGGAGCATCTGCGTCTCGCTGCGGTGCGAGTGAAACACCGCGTGTGTGAGGAAGGGGCTCTCGCGGTGGAGGGCGTCGGGCAGCAGCGATGCCGCCTCCCGCTCGCACTCAGCAAACTCGGGAACCTCGTGACGATCGTTCGCAAACACTTCCCACAGCCGCACTACGTCGGCCGGGGTCGTCGTCTCGTCGAGCGTGATGCCGAGTGTAGCCGCATCGATCATCCGCAGATTCATACCGAGGTCGCGGGCCCGGCCGGCAAACCTCGTCGTCTGGGGACCGGTGTCGAGGCAAAGCGTGTCGAAGGCATGCCGATTCCGCACCGCGACACCGAGCCGCTCGAGTCCATCCGCAAGCACGGCCGTGAGACCGGCAATGCGGCCAGCGATCCTCCGCAGCCCGTCGGGACCGTGATAGACGGTGTACATGGAGGCTACGACGGCCGGCAGCACCTGCGCGGTGCAGATGTTGGAGGTGGCCTTCTCGCGGCGGATGTGCTGCTCGCGGGTCTGGAGGGCGAGCCTGTAGGCGGGCTTCCCGGCGGCATCGATGCTCACGCCAACCAACCGCCCCGGAAGCGATCGCTTGAAATCGTCGCGGCAGGCGAGGAACGCCGCATGCGGCCCGCCACAGCCCATTGGCAGGCCAAACCGCTGCGTCGAGCCGACGACAATGTCGGCCCCCCACTCACCCGGCGGCGCGAGCAACGCCAGCGCGAGCGGATCGGTGGCAACACACACCACCGCATGCTTCACATGCACCCGCTCGGCAAGGTCCCGCCAGTCGGGCACGTCGCCGTCGGTGGTCGGATACTGCACGAGCACCCCGAAACAGGGGCCCTCGTCGAGAAGATCACTCACGTCGCCGATGACCAAATCGATGCCCAGCGGTTCGGCCCGCGTGGCAAGCACTTCGAGCGTCTGCGGGTGGCAGCGCTGGTCGACGAGAAAGACCGTCTCCTCCGACTTCGCGACCCGATGGGCGAGCGTCATCGCCTCGGCTGCCGCCGTCGCCTCATCGAGAAGCGAGGCATTGGCAATCGGCATCGCGGTGAGATCGCAGACCATCGTCTGGAAATTCACCAGCGCTTCCATGCGGCCCTGGCTGATCTCGGCCTGGTAGGGCGTGTAGGCGGTGTACCAGGCCGGGTTCTCGAGGATGTTTCGCTGGATCACGGCCGGTGTGTGCGTGCCGTGATAGCCCTGACCGATGAAACTCTTGAGCAGTTTGTTTCGTGACGCGATCGCCTTAAGTTCCTCGAGAGCCGCCGCCTCCGACAGGGGAGCCGGTAGCCGCATCGTGTCGTGCCGGGCGATGCTCGGTGGCACGATCTGCTCGATGAGGACCGCACGGGACGGTGCGGCCACTGCGGCGAGCATCCGAGCCTCGTCGGCCGGGCTGATGCCGATGTGGCGGGCGGCAAACTCGCGGCAGCCTTCGTCGCCGTGGCGGGGGAGTTCGCTCGCGGTGCGGTGCTCTGCGACAGCCGTTGACGGCGAAGGAGACGTAGTGGAGGACATACGCGGGCTCCGTGCGTGGTGCCGTCGACCGCGGGCGGGCGACGGCGGGAACCCTGTTGTCCTGGTACCTGAGAGATTCGCGCCCAGGCTTCGGCCCGGGGCTTGCCCCTTCGGTGGGCGCGACCATGACGGCCACGCCGCTCTCCAACAGTTCTATATCGGTCAGTTCTTTTGCCTGAGCGTTCGGCCTTCGGCGGTCTTGCGACTCTCTCCTGACCAGACGAATTCTATGGCTCCCTCTGCGGACCGACAACGGCCTCCTGACGGCATGCAGCAGGAGTCGCGGGAAAAGCCGGCGTTTTTTGCACGGGGGTCGGCGGCGACCTATCCTCCAAGGAGCTTTGGTGATCCCTTCCTCGGTGGCTGCCTCGTGACTGCTTTTTTTCTCCGGAGAACGCGTCGCACCACCGCCATGCTCATGGCGACCACGGTGGCGGTCGCGGTGCTGACAGCCGGCGTTGGCTGTCGCCCCGCGGCCGATGCCTCCGCGCGCCGCAGGCAGTCTGGCCCACCACAGGTGACCGTCGCGACGCCGCTGTCGATCGAGACGATCGACTGGGATCCCTATACCGGCCGGCTGGCGCCCATCGAGGAGGTCGAGGTGCGGGCCCGCGTCAACGGCTATCTCATGTCGCACCACTTCGAGGAAGGCCAGCCGGTCGAGAAGGGGCAACTTCTCTTCGTGATCGATCCGCGGCCCTACGAGGCCACGCTCGCCCGGGCACGCGCCGCCCAGGAAGAGGCAGAGGCGATGCTCAACGCCGCCGCCGCCAAGGTCCGCGAGGCCGAGGCCAAGCGGAAGCAGGTCAAGGCCCGGCTCGAACTCGCACGGGCACGGCTCAAGCGGGCCCGCCGACTCGCGCCGACCGGCGCCATCAGCGAAGACGAGATCGACGAGATCGTGGCCACGGAGCAACAGGCCGAAGCCGATGAATTTGCCGCAGTGGCCGAGATCGAATCGGCCCACGCCGCGGTGGCCGCGGCGCGGGCGGTGATCGCAACGACGGTTGCGGCCGTGACCGCCGCCCAGCTCGACGTCGATTACTGCCGCATCACGGCGCCGATCGCCGGACGGATCAGCCGCCGCGTCGTGACCGACGGCAACCTCGTGTCGGGTGGTCAGGGGTCGGCGCTGCTCACCACGATCGTCGCCACCAACCCGATCCACGCCTACTTCGATGCCGATGAACAGGCGCTTCTGAAATACATCCGGCTCGATCAGCAGAACAAGCGGGTCATCTCCCGCGACGTGAAGAATCCGGTCTTCATGGCGCTCGTGGACGAGCAGGGCTTCCCACACGAGGGCTATATCGACTTCGTCGATAACCGAGTCGATGCCGCGACCGGCTCGATCCGCGCCCGTGCCATCTTCCCCAACGACGACGAGTCGCTCGTGCCGGGCGTATTCGTGCGGATCCAGGTGCCGGGCAGCGGCGCGGCGAGGCGGGTGCTGATTCCCGACGCGGCCGTTTCCGTCGATCAGTCGTCGAAGTTCGTCTATGTCATCGACGAGGCCAATGTCGTGCAGGTCCGCCGCGTGACGACCGGCGATCTCGCCAAGGGACTTCGGGTGATCACCGACGGGCTCGACGGCAGCGAGTCGGTGGTGATCAAGGGCGTGCAGCGATGCCGGCCGGGGCAGCCGGTGGAGCCCACGCGGGAAACGCTGGAGCCGGGCCCAGATCTCGGACTGCCCGACACCTACGAGCCGGTCCGGCGGGAGAAGTGGCTCCGATCGGCGGCCCCACCGGAGACAAGCCCGCCGGCCTCCCCGCCGGCCAGCCTGCCGGCCAGCCTGCCGGCCTCAGGAGCGGCCCCGTGAGGTTCGCCCACTTCTTCATCGACCGTCCCATCTTCGCGACGGTGCTCTCGGTCGTCGTGCTGATCGTCGGGGGCTTGAGCTACTTCGCCCTGCCGGTGTCGCAATATCCCGAGATCGCCTTGCCGACGGTGGTCGTCTCGGCCGGCTACCCCGGGGCCACGGCCGAGACCGTCGCCGAGACGGTCGCCACGCCCCTGGAGCAGGAGATCAACGGTGTCGAAAACATGCTCTACGTTGAGTCGCAGTCGACCGACGATGGCCAGATGACACTCACCGTCACGTTCGAACTCGGCACCGACATCGATCAGGCGCAGGTCCTCGTGCAAAACCGCGTGGCCCGCGCCGAGCCACGCCTCCCGGCCGAGGTGCGGCAGGCGGGCGTCGTGACGGCGAAAACGTCGCCCGAACTGCTCCTGGTCGTCCACCTCATCTCCCCCGATGCCTCCCGCGATCAGCTCTACATCGCCAACTTCGCCTACCTCCAAATTCGCGACGTGCTCGCCCGGCTCAACGGCATCGGCGAACTGCAGATCTTCGGCGGCTCCGAATACTCGATGCGGGTCTGGCTCGATATCGAGCGGCTCGCATCACTCGATCTCACCGCCGGCGACGTCGTCGCGGCGCTGCGGGAGCAGAACGTTCAAGTGGCGGCCGGCAAGATCGGCCAGACGCCGCTGCCCCATCCCGCCGACACGGAGCTCACGATCACGAGCCAGGGTCGCCTGAAGACCGCGGAGGAGTTCGCCGACATCGTCATCAAGCGGGGCGCCGATGGCCGTCTCGCCCGACTGGCCGACGTGGCCCGGATCGAACTCGGCTCCCAGGATTATTCAGTCAACAGCTACCTCGACGGCGACAACGCCGTGGCCGTGCTCGTCTTCGCCCGCCCCGGCACCAACGGGGTCGAGACGGCCCACGCGGTGCAGCGGACGATGCAGGAGCTCCGGCCCGGTTTTCCCGCGGGGGTCGACTACACGATCGCGTATAACCCGACGCGGTTCGTCGAGGAATCGATCGACGAGGTGTTTGCCACGTTGATCGAAGCGACCGCGCTGGTCGTGCTCACCGTCTTCGTTTTCCTCCAGCGGTGGCAGGCCACGCTCATCCCGGTCGTCGCGATCCCTATCTCACTCGTCGGCACGTTCTCGGTGATGGCGGGGCTGGGCTTCAGCCTCAACAGCCTCTCGCTCTTCGGCCTCGTGCTGGCGATCGGCGTGGTCGTCGACGACGCCATCGTGGTCGTGGAAAACGTCGAGCGGCTCATCGCCGAGGGGATGCGGCCGAAGGAGGCGACGAAGCTGGCGATGACCCAGGTCGGCTCGGCGCTCATTGCCACCACGCTCGTGCTGGTGGCCGTGTTCGTGCCGACCGCCTTCATCGGCGGGATCAGCGGCCAATTCTACCGCCAGTTCGCCATCACGATCGCGGTGGCGACCTGCTTCAGCACGTTCGTGTCGCTCACACTCACGCCGGCGATGTGCGGCCTGCTTCTGCAGCCGGCCGACGCTCCCCGGTCGCTCATCACGCGAATCATGGATCGGCTCTTCGGCTGGCTCTTCGTACCCTTCAATGTCGTCTTTACCTGGTCGAGCAATCTTTATGCCACGATCGTGGGACGGATCGTACGACTCGGATTCCTCATGCTCCTGCTCTACGCCGGGCTGCTGGCGGCCACCGGAGCGAGTTTCAATCTCGTGCCCACCGGCTTCATCCCCGAGCAGGATCAGGGCTACCTGATCGTGGCAGCCCAGCTGCCCGATGGCGCATCGCTCTCCCGTACCGACGCCGTGGTGCGGCGGATCAGCGAGACGGCACTCTCCATCGACGGCGTCAAAAACGCCGTGGCCTTCGCCGGCTTTTCCGGAGCGACGCGCACCAACGCTCCCAATGCCGCCGCCTGCTTCACGGCCCTGGAAGACGCCCGCACCCGGGCCGCCCGCGGCCGCTCGGTGGACGTACTCCTGGCGGAGATGCAGGCCAAGCTCGGCGCCATCCAGGAGGCGCAGATCGTGGTGCTCGCTCCGCCGCCGGTGCGGGGCATCGGCAATGCCGGCGGCGTGAAGATGTTTGTGCAGGACCGCAGTGGCGCGGGCTATGCGGCGCTCGGGGAGGCCGCGGGTGAGATCGTGGGCACCGCGCTCGGCCAACTCGGGCCGCAGAGCGGCCTGGCCTTCGCCACCAGCTTCTACCGCTCGACGACGCCCAAGCTCTATGCCGACATCGACCGCGTGCGAGCCCAGCAACTTGACGTTCCGATGCGCAGCGTCTTCGAGACGCTGCAGGTCTACCTCGGCTCGCTGTATGTCAACGACTTCAATCATCTCGGCCGCACCTATCGCGTCACGGTCCAGGCCGACGCCCCCTTCCGCGACGAGGTGGAGGATGTGCTGCGGCTGCGCACGCGAAGCGCCTCCGGTGCGATCGTGCCGCTGGGCACGATTCTCACGATGCAGTCGCGGGTCGGACCCGACCGCGTGATCCGCTACAACCTCTATCCGGCAGCCGACGTGCAGGGCGTGACACTCC
>JBIKNV010000374.1:0-3511 GCA_044358475.1 Pirellulales bacterium
CACGGAGCGTCGTGGAGGCAGCCAGCGTGCGAAAGCCCTCGTCGGTGAGCGGTGAATCCCGGAGTACCAGTCGCTCGATATTCGGAAGCGAAGCGAGGATTTCCGCCCGGGCATCATCTGCTCGCCCGGCCTGGAGCACGAGTTCCCGCACCCCGGCCAGCCCGCGCAACGATTCCCATTCACCTTCCGAAAGGGGTGTCGCGGCGACGATGCGATCGGACTGCCCGCCGCGGATCCGCAAGACCTGAGCCGTGCCCGTCGTGGCAAGCCGCACGCGGCACAGGAGCGAATCGGCTGTGATGAGGAGCGTGCGGCCATCCTCGCCGAAGCAGCAGTTGGCAGTGGCCTGACCGGTGAGCAGGGTGCCCAGATGGGTGCCGTCAGGGGCGATCACGAGCACGCCACCGGGGCCGGTGGCAAAGAGATTGCCATGCACATCCACCTTCAGGCCGTCGGGATTACCGGGTCGTGTCTTGGCAAGCGTGGTGGCGTCGAAGAAGGTTCGTCCCTCGTCGAGCGTGCCGTCCGCCGCCACGTTGAACACCTTCCAGATCGGCGCCTGCGGGTCCGACTGGGCGACGTAGAGCTTTGTTACGTCGGGTGAGAAGGCGATGCCGTTAGGGCGGGTCATCGTCTTGCACAGGAGCGTCACCTTCCCATCCGTGCCGATCCGGTAGACGCCGCAGAAGTCGATCTCGCGGCGCGGGTCGTCGAAGCCCTGCGGCAGTCCGTACGGAGGATCGGTGAAGAAGATCGCCCCCGACGAATGCACGGCCAGGTCATTGGGGCTGTTGAACCGCCTGCCTTCCCAAACGTCGGCGAGCGTCCGCTTCCCGCCGTTTTTCTCGAGCACGCTCACCCGCCGGTCGCCGTGCTCGCACGACACGAGTCGGCCCTTGTGATCGAGGGCCAGACCATTGCTCCCCCGCTCCTTACCGTAGGCCGCGGGCCCGGTGAACCCGGCCGGCTCCAGAAAGATGCTCACTTCTTCTCCCGGCTTCCAGCGGTGGACACGGTTGTGAGGGATGTCGCTGAAGAGCAGCGAGCCCGCCGGTAGGCCGCCCCGGTCATCCGCCACCCACACCGGGCCTTCCGACCAGGCGAATCCCATCGCGAGCACCTCGATCCGCGCGTCGGGCGGCACGAGGGCATCGAGCCGAGGGTCGAGCCGCTCGATGCTGCCAACGGTGGGGAGCGTAGCCGCGGCAGGCTCAGCCGCATCGAGCCTGGGGCCACACCCGATCAGGCAGGCCAAAGCAAATGAGCCACAGCACAAGAACCGGTGTATCTCTCGCATGCTTCGCCTCCGGAAGACACGACGAGGATACCCGATGGATGTCGCGTTTCCTACGATCCGCGACCTTGAGGGTGGCAGCCGACACCGAGCGAATCGAGTAGACAGGCTGAAGCCTGTCCTACCGGGCCGAGTGTTGCTTCCGCCACCGGCTCGGCGGCAGCCCGTACCGCCGCGTGAAGGCCACCGTCATGTATTCCGGATGCTGAAAGCCACATCGCGCGGCGATCGTGGCCAGCGGCAGGTCGGTCTCCCGTAGCAGCTGCTCGACCCGCCGAAATTGCACGCGGGCGATCTCCTCGTGCGGCGTGTGGCCGATGCGCTGCACGAACCGGTGTTCCAAGACGCGGCGCGATGTCTTCAGGCTCGCCACGACGTCGGCCACCCTGATGCCTCGACAGGCATGGTCGCGAATGACGCGGACTGCGGCCACCACGAGGTCGTCATCGATCGCCAGCACGTCGGTGCTCTGCCGGGTGGCGATTCCCAGGGGAGGAAGCAGCCATTCCTCCCGCTCCAACCGTTCTCGCTGCATGAGCCGCTCGAGCAGGCTGGCCGCCAACCGGCCGGCGCCCGCCGCGTCGGGAATAATGCTCGAGAGCGGGGGGCTCGCCAGGCCGCAGAGCAAGTCATCGTTGTCGACGCCCAATACGGCCACCTGGTCGGGCACCTCGATTCCTGCCCGCCGGCAAGCCTCCAGCACCTGCCGACCGCGAATGTCGTAGCAGGCAAACACGGCCACGGGCTTGGGCAGGGCCTGCAACCATTCCTCGATTGCCTCGTCGTCATCCGGTGGATCGCCTACGGCCTTGGCGCGGGGGCGACCTCGTCGCCCCGTGGCGCCGGGAAAGACATCGACCGCGTGGCCGCGCGCGTTCACGGCCGCAGTGAATGCCCGGCAGCGGTTCTCGCTCCAGCGAAACCGCGGATCGCCGACAAACCCGTAGTGGCGGAAATCCCGCTCGGCAAAGTGGTCGGCAGCCACCCGGCCGATCGCTTCGTCGTCGGTTTCGACATACGGCACCGTAGGCAGGAGGCGGGCCGCACTGACGTCGATGATGGGGATGGCTTGCTTGTTGCTAATTCGAGCCAAGACGGCAGCGATGGCGGGGGTCTCCACGCGGGCAATGACGCCGTCTCCACGCCAGCCCGCCAACTGCTCCAGCGGCGGTGCTCCACGGCCATGCTCCGGCAGGAACACCGTCCACGGCTCATGCTCGCGGACATGCCGATGGATGCCCGCAAGGAGCCCGCGGGCATAGGCGTTCGACGCCTCGATGACGACGGCGACGCGTGGCGGCTTGGGAAGACGTGGAGCCATCCAACCGTTGTAGCACGGCGTCGACTCGCCAGCCCGTGTCAGCGGGTCTCGACCGTCATCGCCATCACGACCGGCGCCGTCGCATCATTGCCCTTCACGAGGTCGATCGACGTGATCGGATCGGGCCGCTGCGGGACCACTTTCAGGTAGCGGAGCTGCCGTCCATCGAGGTCAAAGGCAAACTCGCTCTTGGGCACGTCCACCCGACGGATGTAGTCGGCTACATGCTCGCCGTTGACAAGCGGGTGATCCTCTACCGTGCCGTCCTGGTAGGTGAACCGCACGAGCATCGACGTCGAGCCCGTGCCACCACCGGCAAACCCCCAGCCGGCAACACCGCCGAGGATGTGCAGTACCTGGATTGGTGAGCCCATCGAGAGCGACACGCTCTTGGGCATTTTTGGTGGGAGCGAGCCCTGTGGCCCGTGAAGCAAGACGACGTTGGGCACGCGGTCGCCCTGCGGATCGACGAGCGTGAAGGGGACCCCCTGGAACGTCTTGGGGCCCCAGTCGGGAAATACCAGCCGCTCCACAACGGCGTGCGGATCATAGAACATGCCCTTCGTGCTCACGGCCGTGGCCACCTTCTCGAGCGAGAGCGGCACGAATTTGCCTCGCTTCGTCAGGAAGGCGAGCAGGTCGGCGAAGGCCTCGGGCTTGATCTGCTTCTCGAAGCCCACCGGCATGAGCGAATTCGGCGATGGCTGGAATTCGTCGATCTCGCTCCGCTGGATCGCCGACCGCTTGCCCTCGGCATCGACCAACTCGATCGCCGTCTTGCTCTCGGCAGCGAGGAGGCCGGTCACCACGCGGCCGTCGTCGGTCGTGACAGTGTAGGCGCGGTAGTTGCCCTCGACGGAACGATTGGGGTCGAGGATGTGGATCAGGAGCTCGTG
>JBIKNV010000041.1:0-12073 GCA_044358475.1 Pirellulales bacterium
AGGGCATCATGCCCTTCGCTCACTCGATGCCAGCTTCGCTCTCGGCATCCTGCCTTCGCTCGCTGCCAACACCGGCTCCGTGGCACGGGCAGCCCCTCGCTCCCTCGTGGCGCGTCCTCCAAAAAGCCGTCGGGCGCAAGCCCGCGGGATGGCGAAGCCTGCGTACAGTGGCTCCTCATGGCCTTGCTTGAAATCAACAATCTCGTGACTGCGTTTCAGACGCCTGCCGGCCGGGTGCCGGCGGTGGATGGGGTGTCGCTGTCGATCGAGCGGGGCAAGACGCTGGGGCTCGTCGGGGAAAGCGGCTGCGGGAAGAGCGTGACAGCCATGTCGATCCTGCAGCTAGTGGCGGCGCCAGGGACGATCGAGGGCGGCCAGATTCTGCTGTCGCTGGGCCGCGGGGCCGAGAGTACGACAGCGATCGATCTGGTGTCGCTCCCCGAAGGAGAGTTGCGGAAGATTCGTGGGGGCCGGATCGGGATGATCTTCCAAGAGCCGATGACGAGCCTCAATCCCGTCTTCACGATCGGCAGCCAGATCACCGAGACGCTCCACCTCCATCGGCAGCTGTCGCGGGAGGCGGCCCAGGCGCGGGCGCTCGAGATGCTGAAACTCGTGCGGGTGGCCGACCCCGAACGACGCCTCGACGAATATCCGCACCAGCTCTCCGGCGGCATGCGGCAGCGGGTGATGATCGCGATGGCGCTGGCCTGTGAGCCCGATCTCGTGATCGCCGACGAGCCCACGACCGCGCTCGATGTGACGATTCAGGCACAGATTCTTGAACTCCTTGCCGACCTTCGCCAGCGGCTCGGCACGGCGATCCTCCTCATCACCCACGACCTCGGCGTGGTGGCCGAGACGTGCGACGACGTGGCCGTCATGTATGCCGGCAAGATCGTCGAGCGGGCGCCGGCGGCCGAACTCTTTGCCCGGCCGCTGCACCCTTACACCATCGGCCTCCTGCGATCTCGGCCCGAGGCGGCCGGCCGGGGCGATGGGCCGCTCAAGACGATTCCCGGCATGGTGCCACCACCCCAGGACTTTCCCTCCGGCTGCCGTTTCCACCCGCGGTGCGAATACGCCCGCCTGCCTCGCTGCACGGTCGAGCCGCCGGAGCTCCGTGAAATCACGCCGGGCCACTTCGTTCGCTGCCACGAGGCGGAGGCGATCACCCCATGAAAGTTCCCCTCCTCGACGTGCACGATCTCCAGACGCACTTTCCTATCCGCAAGGGACTGTTGAGAAAGACCATCGGCGCGGTGCGGGCGGTGGATGGCGTGAGCTTCGCGATTCCGCGGGGCACCACGCTCGGGCTCGTCGGCGAGAGCGGCTGCGGCAAGACGACGGCCGGCCGCAGCATTCTGCGGCTCGTCGAGCCAACCGGCGGAAACGTGCGGTTTGCCGGCGAAGACGTGCGGGCGCTCTCCGGGAGCCAGCTTCGCTGCCTGCGACGGCGGATGCAGATCGTCTTCCAGGATCCGTATGGCTCGCTCAATCCCCGGATGCAGGTGCGGAGCATCTTGGAAGAGGGGCTCGTCATCCACGGCATGGGCGATGCAGCCGCACGGCAGGAGAAGATGGTGGCCGCGCTCGAGCGAACGGGGCTCACCGCCGCGGCCCTGGACCGTTATCCGCATGAGTTTTCCGGCGGCCAGCGGCAGCGGATTGCGATCGCCCGGGCGCTCGTGCTCGAACCGGAGTTCGTCGTGCTCGACGAGCCGATCTCGGCACTCGACGTGTCGATCCAGGCTCAGGTAGTGAACCTGTTAGTTGACCTTCGCGAACAACTCGGGCTCACATACCTCTTTATTTCACACGATCTTTCAATCGTCGAATACATCGCCGATGAGGTGGCGGTGATGTATCTGGGGCGGATCGTCGAACGATGCACCGCCAAGGAACTCGCCACGACACCGCTGCACCCATACACCCACGCCCTCTTCTCGGCGGTGCCATCGGTCGAGCCGGCGCGGCGGCGGAAGCGAATTGTGCTTACGGGCGACGTGCCGAGCCCGTCGCGGCCACCATCCGGCTGCCGGTTTCATCCGCGGTGTCCGCTGGCGGAGACGGTGTGCACGGAGATCGACCCGCCGGCGACGATGGTCGCAGGGCATCTCGTACACTGCCACGTGGCCGCCCGCGCGATCGAGCAGGCGCAGGGTGACGTCGCGGCCGCGTCAGCACGGATCGCCGAGGCAATGACGAAGCCATGACCGCGGCCAGCCCCGATGACCGACACGGACGCGGGCTGGCGTGTGTCCTGGCCGCCGCGGGCCGAGAGCCACCCGTACTCGTCATCGCCGATCAGGACGTGGTGGGCCGTCTGGCCCGGGAATGGCTCGAGTCCTTTGATGAGGCGGGATGGCTGTATCGCGTGCGGTCGTTCGGGGGCCTGGCGACCGAGCAGGAGATCGCGGCGCTGGCGGCGGAGGCCCGGAGTCTGGGGGCGAAGACGATCGCCGCGATCGGCGATTCCACACTGCTCATGGCTGCAACGGCCGCTGCCAAGACCTTAGAATCCATCGCTCCTGATTCGATCATCACATTCTCGAGGAGTGACCCGTGCGGATAAGTGTGTTGCCTAAAAAGATGCCAGAGACCAGCAAGCCGCAGGGCGCAAGCCGTTCCACCAGCAAGCCGCAGGGCGCAAGCCGTTCCACCAGCAAGCCGCAGGGCGCAAGCCCGCGGGATGAAGTACCAGCCAACGCCGCCGCAGTCCACCGGGCTCGCGCCCTGGTGCTTTTTGGTGGAGAGAGCGCTGACCGCCTGGAGGGCGGGCTTTCGAGAGCGACCGGAGGGTCGCCAAGAAACCCGAGGCCAGGATGGCGAGGGTTTCGTGAAGCAAGCCGCAGGGCGCAAGCCCGCGGCATGACCGGCGCTCTCGCCGCGCTCGCGTCGCTGCTGGTGGGATGGTCACTGCTGCCGGTGGCGATCGCCGCCGAGCCGCTGCCGCTGGTCTCAGCAGGGGATGCCGAGCGGGTCTTCGTGTCGGGCATCGAGGAACGTTTTGATGCCGTGCGGGCCGCCGTCGAGAAGGCGGCCACTGACAGTGGCCGCAACTATCGCGTCGTGGTGGTGGGCGATGCGGGAGGCGGCGATGCCGCGACGAAGCTGCTCGAGGGGTTGATCGAACGCTGGCGGCGCGAGTCGGCCGGCGGTGATGGCGGAACGGCGGCCTTCGACCCCGCGAAGGACGTGACGATCGTGCTCGACGTGCAGGGACGTCAGATCGCCATGCGGGCACCGTGGGGTCTCGAGGTGTCGAGCGGTCTCGATCCGCAGACGATCAAGACCGAGTTGATCGAAAAGGTCTTCGTGCCCAAAGCCAAGGATGACCTTTATGACGACGGCCTCGCCGCACTGGTCAATGCCACCGAGCGGTGGGTGAGGGATCGCGCGGCGCTCAAGCAGAAGCGGGCCGAGGCGGCCCGCGTGTTTCGCACACGGACGCTGCCAATCGGTGCCGCGGCCCTCGCGACGTTTGGTGGGCTGGCGGCCTTCTTCCTGCAGCGGGCCCGCCACGACAAGAAGATGCACGAGGCGCGGACAAAACTGGCGGCATTCAAGGGCGAGGTCGTCGCGCTTTCCGATCTTCTCGACACGCAGCAGGAGCGGCACCGGATGCTGCCGCACTCCGACCCCGACTTCGTCACGCCGATGGAGGGCCTGACGCGGTCGACGTATGACGGCGTCCAGGGGGCGATCCGTCGCTATCGCGAGCGGTGGCTCTCGCTCATGGACGTCTGGGAGAAGGCGGAGGGGCAGATCAATGCCGAATGGTTCCTCGGCACATCCGCCGCCAACGAGGCGATCAAAATGCTCGACTCGGCGGAGGCTCGGCCGCCTCTCGACGCCGTGGCAGGCGAGTGTCGGGCGCCGCTGGACGCCCTCGAGCAAGCGCACGAAACCGCCCGCAGCCTGGCCGACACGGTCGAGGCGGACCTGGCGACCGCCACCCAGCGGGTGGAAGCAGTCGCCAGCCGGGGCCGATCCAATGCCTCGTTTCAGCGACCGTTGGCCGAGGCCGCACGGGGACTGACGCTGGCTCGTCACGACGTTGAAAGCGATCCCGTGGCGGCTCGCGGTCGTCTGGAAAACACGGCAACTGCCCTGGCGGAGATGACGGAGGCTGTGGAGACGTTCGAGGCCGTGGATGACCGACGACTGCATGCCATTCGCGAGGCCGATGCGATCGAGGAGGAAATCCGGTCCAGGCGGGCGGCCGGCTGGCTGCTTCATGAGCCGGGCGCGGTGCCTGACGAGTTGGTCGCCACAGCCCGCCGCGAGATCGATCTGGCCGCCCAGTTGCTGGACTTTGGCGAGGCGGCTGGCGGGAGAAGCCACGTGGAAAACGCCGAGCAGGCCAACGCGGAGGCACGGGCGATGCTCGAGAGCATCACGGCCGCGCGAGCCCGTGTCGAAGATCTGCTGCCGGGCTGCATCACACGGCTGGCGGCTGCTGCCGAACAGCGTGTCACCGCCATGCGGGCGGTCGAGCACCTCGCCGGCACGTACGCCGAAACATCATGGGCCGACGTGGCCGACAACATCAGCCGCGCCGATGAAGGTGTCGCTCGGGTAAAGACGCTCGTGGCCGAGGCCCAAGCTGCGGCGGATGGAAAACGGCAGCACTATTTTCGCGCGCTGGCGCTCGCGGAGGAAGCGGTTCGCCAGGTGGACTGGGCGGAGGACTGCTACCACGGGGCCATCGAGCGGTCGACGGAACTGGATCAGCTGCGGTCTTCACTGCCTGCGCGGCGAAACACCGTGCATGCAAAAGTGGCCGACCTGGAGCGGCAACTTTCCCGTCAGCGGACCGACCGCGTGCGGGCCAATGAACGGTGCCGAGAGGCCGGCCGGCTCGTCGAGGCGGCCGACCATGGTCTGGCGATGGCCCGGCCCGACCTGCGGCAGGTGTCTCAGGTGCTCGATGCCGCCGACGCCGCAGCGGCCCGCGCGACGGATCTGGCGGCAGAGGACGAGCGGCTTGCCCGACAGGCGATCGAAGATCTGGAAGAGACCGATAGCCTCGTGCGGCGGGTGGCGGCCTGGTACGCCGAGGGTGTGTCGGCCAACGTTCAGCCGGCCACGGCAGCCTTGGAGCGCGGCAAGGCATTTCTTACACAGCAGCGGTATGAGGACTCGATCAAGTCGCTCGCCGAGGCGACCCACATGGCAAAGGAGGCGTATGCCGCCGCCACCGCCGAGGCCGAACGTCGCCGCCACCACCGGCAGTTGGAGATCCAGCGGCGGCAGATGGAAGAGTCGTTCACGCGGATGTCGCGAGGCTTCGGGCCGTGGGTGATCCAACTCCCCGGTGGCACGTTTACCGGGCCCGATCCTTGGCGGTCGATGCGGTCAGGCCGTGGTGGCGGCTTCCCGATGCCGTCGTTTCCGGCCAGCCGCTCCAGCGGCGGTGGCTGGTCGAACAACACGACCCAGGTCGGCTGGTAGCCGCGGTTCGGCTCCGACCCTTGGGCAGCTTCGGCAAGCTGGCGGGTGAGGCGAGGCGGCGGTGGCTGCTCCGGCTGCCGCGGTCAAACTGCATCGGCCGCCCGTTTCCTCTCGATACCCCCTGCGAGTGGCTTCTTTCGGCTCGCTAGCTTCGGGGGAAATCGTCATGGCACGCGGCGTCTGGGTACTCGGAATGATCGTGGCCTGTGGGCTGGGGATGGCTGACGGAGCCACGGCGGCCGGCCCGACCAAAAAGTCAACCACTCGCGTCGCCACGAAGCCCGCGACCCCTGAGCCGCCGGCCGAGAAGAAGCCGGTGCTCGTGCCGGGCACGGGCGTGGCGATCAAAAACGGCACCGACGACTTCGAGAACGAGAAGTGGGCGATGAATTATCGCCACCCGAAGAGCTCCGAAGAGCAGGACAAACGGCTGCGGGGCCCGCTGGCCCGCAGCACCAACGGGATGTGGTTCGAGGGGCCGAAGCGCGGCATCCCCGACGTCGTGAAGCGGGTGCCGCTGCCGGCACCCGGCCTCGAAGGGAGCGAGCATGGCATGCTCATCGCCACGTTGCGGGCGGGCATTCCCGGACGTGTCACCTACCAGATGCAGCAGGACGACCTGATCTTCAGCATGTCGAAAGCCGCCGGCAGCGGGCTGTCGGTACGGGATAGCCCGAGCATCGTCACGCGGGTCTACATCCCGCCGTTTGAGCAATGGGAGCAGCGCCGCGGACCGTCCTTCGGCTTCCGGGCCGGCTGCTTCACCCACGCGATCATCACCGGCGACGACCATCCCGACGAGGGCAAGTTTGGCCTCGAGGAGTATTGGCCGGGCATGTTCATCAACTTCCAGCCGAAGAACGAAAAGGCCAAGATCATGGAACCTTCAGCATCGATCCTGGTGCGGGCCGGGAAGCGTGGGCTGGAGGTGCAGGGCCCGAAGATCACCGAACTCGGCTGGTGGACGCTCGGCCTGTCGTTCTCGCCAGACGGAATGGTGCACTATTTCGCAAGTCCGGGCGTGGACGACCTCACGATGGACGACCACATCACCTCGCAGTTTCCCTACGGCTACCGCACCGAACTCGTGAAGACGTTCTTCTACAATGTCTGCTCGATGGACGATGGCAAAACGTGGAGCACGCCCTGGGTCGTCGATGACCCGCGGGTCTACTTCGTGAAGCGGCCGCAGGTGGCGACGCAGCAGAAGAGTTCGAGAAAGTAGGACAGGCTTCATCCTGTCTTCCGTGCCCGCCACCATCCGGCCAGCAGGCTTCCGATCACGGAGTGCACGACGCTCGAAATGGCGCACGGCACGGCGGTGAGCGGCTCGGCCGGGAAATGCCTCTGGGCGAGGACGACCCCGAGCCCCGAGTTTTGCATGCCCACCTCGATCGAAATGGTGCGGGCCACGACCGGTCCGTAGCCACATGTGTGTGCGAAGGCGTAGCCGACGGCAAACCCGCTGGCGTGTAGCAGGCTGACGGCCACGAGCAATTGCCAGCCATGGTCATAAATGGCGGCGGCGTTTTGCCCTACGATGCTCGCGCAGACCAGCGCGATCGTGACCACGCTCACCAGCGGCGCAACGGGAAGCACGGCCTGCACCAGGCGTGGCACAAACCGGTTGATCGCCACGCCGGCAGCGACCGGCAGCACCACGACCTGCAGCGTCGACAGGAAGAGCCCCCAGCCATCGACCGGCACGAGTCGGCCGGCCAGCAGCTTCGTGAGGAGGGGAGTGAGCACGACAGCGCCAAGCGTGGAGCACATCGTGAGCAACACGGAGAGCGCGACATCGGCCCGGGCGATGTAGGTGACGACGTTCGACGCCGTACCGCCGGGGCAGCAGGCGACGAGAATGAGGCCGACGGCGAACGGGCTGGGGAGCGCCAACGCCGTCGCGACACCCCAGCCGGCGGCGGGCATGATTAGGAACTGGGCAATGCAGCCGGCCGCCACGATCGCGGGCCGCGTGCCGACGCGGGTGAAGTCATCGACGGAGAGTGTGATCCCCATGCCGAGCATGATCACGGCCAGACCGACCACGATCGCTTCGCCACGAAACCAGGTGAATAGGCTGGGCTCAACCAGGGCCAGGCCGCAGGCAACGAGCACCCAGAGCGGGAAGGCGGTGGCCAGTCGGTCGAGGAGGTGCGGCATTGGAGAGTACAACGAAAGACCGCGTCGCTGGAGGCGGCGCCCCCTTCCGGCCGGAGGCCGGCAAGGAAATGCGGGGCATGGATGGCCGCATTTCCGAGAAGATAGCCTGTCACCCGCCGAGGTAGGCGGTGCGGACGAAGTCGGTCGCGGGCGGGAGGATCTCGGTGAGCGACGACGGCTCGCAGCGGATCACGATCTCGTCGGGGCCAGGGCGGTTGATCGTGAACGTGCAAGTAGTGCCCTCGTCGGCGCCGCGGCCCTCGTAGCGAACCTCCCATGCGTCGGAAGTGCGGCTCCAAAAACCTTCCGCGAAGCGGCCGTCGGACGTGAAGACCCAGGAGCGAATCTGTTGCCGGTCAGGATCCCAGCCGATGATCTCCGAGATTTCACGCGCCGAACCGTCGGCCGGCAGCAGGGCCGGAATACCGTCGGCCGTCGAGGCGGAGGTCGCCTCCGGGGCCGAGATGTGGCTGCGGGTGAGGAATGAACGGCCGGCATTCCATGTACACCGGGTGCTCGCGACGAGACCCTCACTCACATCCTCCCACGAGCCCACGAGCCACTCGAGCTGATCCAGTTGAGCCGAGGGGCGGCGGGCGGCTTGTGGTGCGGAGGCGGCGGTCTCGCGCACGCTCGAGAGCACCCACGTGCCGTTCTCACGGACGACGACCGCGGAAAACCGGCTGCTGGCACTCGTGGCATCGTCGAATGACAAGAGAGACACGCCGTCGATGACGGCGACGTCATTGCGGATCGGGCGAATCGACTCGATGTCGATGTCGATCATGGCATTGGTGTCCTGCTCAAAGAGCGTGGCAAACACGCCGGCGACCGCATCCCGGCCCTTCGTCTTTTCGCCCGAATCGAGATCAACGCTCTCGCCGGAGTCGCTCCAGTGCGAAGCGAGCGCCGCCGTGTCATGGCGATTGAATGCCTTCAGGTAGCTCTGCATCATCAGGCGAATTTCCGCGGTCTCCGCGGTCTCGGTCGCCGTGGCGATGGCTGAGGCGGTGGCCGGGATGGCCGTAAATGGTGCAGCTGGGAAGGAAACATGCTGCATGCGCGGGAGATCGGTGGTGGCCATCACCTGCGTCACGGCGGAGTCGGCAAGGTGGTCACGATCGATGCTGGCGAGCGACTCATCCACCCGAAACGACTTTGGCTTCGAGATGACCTCGGGAATCGGGCCGATGACACGGCGAACCATGTCGGCCGCCACGGGCGTGACCCCTGAAGCCGGGACGGGACGAACCGACGGTGGCGAGGAGACGTCGGCAAAGATCCCGAACACAGCCAAGGCGAAGAGCCCGGCGACCGCCGCCCACATTCCAAACGATTTGCCGAAATCCATCGCGCACCTCCCTGTTTCGAGCCTGTGAATCAACGCCTGTGAAGCAAACAGTTCACGCCGCGGCCGCCGCTCCCGCAGGGAACGCATCGTAGCGGTGCTCTCAAGAGAGCGGCAAGGGCTGTGGCAGCGCTGGTTGGTGCGTCATCCCGCGGGCTTGCGCCCTGCGGCTGTGTGTGGAACCGGCGTGCGTTCCACACCACTCAGCCCCGGGCGCGAGCCCGGGGGCTGCTGCGGCGCTGGCTGGTGCGTCAATCCCGCGGGCTTGCGCCCTGCGGCTGGCTTCGTGCGAGCCTCGCCATCGTGGCCTCGGCTCGCTTGGCGAACGTCCGTTCGCTCTCGTAAGCCCGCCCTCCAGGCGGGCGATCTGGGGTGGCGCGGTAGTGCGCAGAAGCCCGCCGCCCAGCCCCGGGCGCGAGCCCGGGGGCCGGCAGCACTGCCGACTCAGGCTACTTGGTCTCGATCGTCACGCCGGGGAAGTCGTCGGTGCGAAACGGCGTGAGCGGTAGGCCGGCGGCGGAATACATGTTGCAGATCGGATTGTCAGCCCAGGCGTAACGAACTGCCACGGGATTGGCCACCGCCTCGCTCCAGACCTCGATCCGACCGTCGGGCAGGATCGAGGCCTTCGCGTGGACAAACTTCCTATCCTCTCCGGCGATCGTGAAGCCGACCAGCTCATTCACGTCAAACGGCCGCCAGCCGGCAGCCTTCGCCTCGATGTTGTCGAATGAAAGCACGATCTTGGATCCCTGCTTCTCCATCGACTTGTAGAGCGGGCTGCGGCAGACGATCCCCGGCTTCTTATAGGTTTCGGCAAGTGCCCAACGGGCCAGCCGCTTGGCGACATCCTGCTTGTTCTTGGGATGGATGTCCTTGCCCTCGCCGATGTCGATGATCACCGCCTCGCCGGTGTTGGGCAGGGCCTTCAACGTCATCGTCTGGGCCTCGCGGAGTTCGGCCCACTCACTCTCGGCAGGCTCGGCCTTTTCGGCTTTAAAGTCGGCCAGCTGCACCCAGTAGAAGGGGAAGTCGCCCAGGCCCCACTCCTCCCGCCACGATTTGATCATGAACGGAAAGAGTTCGCGGTATTGGTACGCGCGGCCGGAATTGCTTTCGCCCTGGTACCAGATCGCCCCCTTGATGCCGTAGCCGATCGACGGCGTGAGCACGCCGGAGTGGATGTTGCCCGGACGAGCGTTCCCCTTCATCTGGGCGTCCGGACTCTGTGGCGGCTGTGGCGCCGGCTTGCCCTCGGCCTTCGCCTGGGCGGCAGCGGCCTTGTGGGCCGCCAACTTCTTTTCAAACTCGGCCATTGCGGCGGGTAGATTCTCCTCCATCTTCGTCCACCGTTCGTGAATCGCTTTGAGCGTGGGGTGGGCGGCGATCTTCTCTCGCTTCACCCAGGCGTCGGCGGCACTGCCGCCCCAGGCGTTGTCGATGAGTCCCACCGGCACTCCAAGCGTCTGGTGGAGCTGGCGACCAAAGAAGTAGCCGACGGCGGAGAAGTCGCCGACTGTCTCCGGCGAGCAGGTCTGCCACGTCCCGTGGAAGTTCCACTGCGGCTCCTGGGTGCCGACCTGAGGCACCGAGACCAGGCGGATGTTCGGAAACGTCGCCGCCGCCTTTTCAAGATCCGGGTCATTAGCCTGGTTCACGCTCCATTGCATGTTCGATTGGCCGGCACATACCCACACCTCACCGATCAGCACATCGTTGAAGGTGACCGTATTTTTCCCCTTCACGGTGAGCGTGTGCGGGCCGCCGTATTCCTGCACCGGATCGAGGGAGATGTGCCAGGTGCCGTCGGCTCCGGTCGTCGTGGCGTGCGACTGGCCGGCGAGGGTCACCGTCACCTGCTCGCCCGGGTCGGCCTTGCCCCACACCTTATTTTTGATGCCCTGCTGGAGCACCATATGGTCGCCAAACATATTGTTGAGCGACACGTCGGCGCGGGCCGCCTGAACCGCCAGGCCGGCCACGAAAGCAACCCAAAGACCACGCACTTTCATCGTCGATCTCCTGTCGGAAGGGAATGGGTACGATACGGGCTGGTGGCGGCCGTGAAAACCCCCGGCCAGACCGTTTTGCCGACGGCGAGGACGCGGATGAACGAGCAGCAGGACACTCTGACAAGGGTCTGGTCGGGCGAATGGCTGCCATGGCTGCCTCCGCGGCTGCGGCTGCCGACCGCGCGGCTGCTGATCTATGCCGGCCTGGCACTGTCGGCAATCCTGTTTGCACCCCTCGTGGACAAGACGGGAGGCGACTCGCTCGACGCGACATTCAAGCGGACGCTCGGGGCGCTCGCGGCGACCCGCGGCCTCGACAGCGCGATCTCGTTGGCACAGAGCTCCGAGATCAGCTTCAGCTTCGGCCCTGGCGGCAGTATCGGCATCGGGCAGGCGCTCGATCCCGTGAATGACCTCGTGGAACAGTATGCGTCCTTGCTGTTGACGAGCACGACGGCGCTGGGTGTGCAGCAGCTCGGAATGCGGATGGGCAGGTCGTTGGGCTGGTGGCTCTTTCTGCCGTCGCTCGCGGCCTTGGCCCTCGCGATGGCGGCGCGGGGGGCGACGCAGGCCACGCTCATGGGCTGGGGGCGACGGCTTTTCGCGCTGGCCCTCTTCGCCCGGCTGGCCATCCCGGCAGCCGCCTGGATAGATGCGGTCATTGCCGAACGATTTCTGGAAAGCACGTACCAGGAGGCGACGATCGCGGTCGAGGCCACGACGGAGCGGATCGAACAGGCCGAGGCGGCAGGGTCCGAAAAGCCGTGGTACGAGCGATACAACCCGCTCAACGCCGTGGGCGACCGTGCCCAGCACCTCTACGACGCCATGGCCGGTGTCACGGAATCGATCGTGAATCTCGCGATCTACTTCACGATTTCGACGATCGTGTTGCCCGTGGGCACTCTCTGGCTGCTGTCAAAGGTGGTGGGGGCGTTGTTCTCGGCTCGCACCGGGTGATGGCGGGGGGATCGCGATCCCAAAGCCCGCCGTTTTTTCGCGAGAACTGCGGAGAAATTCTCACACGAGGCGCTGTCGGGCTGTCCGGGCCAGGTGAAACGTCCGCTGAACACGCGGAAAACAACGAGATTTC
>JBIKNV010000377.1:0-3504 GCA_044358475.1 Pirellulales bacterium
GCCGGCCTTCGCCTCGATCTCGTCCCACTTGCCGCGCCACTGGATGTTGCGCTCGATCACGTTGCCCGCCGGCGTCATCTGACCGGGGTCCGCGTCGAGCCCGGCCAGGTCCGGATACCGCGACTTCCACGGCTCTTCCTGCCAGGGCATATCCGCCAGACGCTGCATGAGCGTTTCCCGCTGAAAGGCCGCCCAGCCGAGGCCCCGCGCATCGACATGCACCGCCGGCGTGCAGTCGACGAAGACGTTATTGACGATGGCGTTGTCGCGGCCGCCTCCGATGAAGGCAGCGCGGGTCACACGCCGGAACAGGTTGCCCTCGATCCGCGCCGAGGAAAACTGGTCGTCGAGATAGACGCCCACGCAGCCCTTGCCTTCGAAGCCCGTGATGTCGTGGAAATGGTTGTGGCGGATCAGGTTGCCGCGGCAGGTCCAGTCCCTCCCGCAGTAGACGGCGCCCGCGTCGTTCGACTCCTCGCACACATGATGGATCTCGTTGAACTCCAGCACATGATCGTTGCCGCCGAATGAAATGGCGATGTGGGGCGCGTGATGGATGAGGTTGTGGGCGGCCCGGTTGCCGACGCCGTCGATGGCGATGCCGCTGCGATACATGCGGTTCCAGCGGCCATAGTGATGGATGTGGTTGTTGTCGGCGGTGGTGCCCCCCGGGGCGAGCGTTTTGCGGTCGCCGCCACCGAGACTGATGCCGCTGTCGCCCGTGTTCGAGATGTCGCAGCCGGCCACCCGATGGCCGGTGCCCCAGACGCTCACCGCGGTGCCGCCAAGGTTGCGAAAGGTGCAGCCTGCGACGGTGACGGCCCGGCCGCCGGAGATCGTGGCACCCTTACCCCGCGCCGCCTCGAACGTGAGGCCACGAAACACGACGTGGGAGGCGTCCTTAGCCGTCACGAGGCTGCCGAGCACCGACACCACACTCGTGCCCGCGCCTGCCGCGGTCGGTGGCCAGAAATAGAGGATTCCCCGATCGCGGTCGAGATACCACTCGCCCGGCTCATCGAGCTCACAGAGCAGATTGAACCCGTAGAACCACTGCCCCTTGCGATACCCGTAGCCATGGAAAGGCTCTTTGAGCGAGAGGACAAGGCCCGCTGCATCGATCGACTCGATCGGCTGCCGCTGCTCCGCCCAATCCCAAAACCAGTAGCCGAGCACCATGCCGGCCGGCTCGGCGGCCCAGCGTGCCACCCGCTGGTCGTCGGTCTTGAACCGCGCTTCCCGGCAGCCCTTCGTGCCGCGAATATCGACCGGCGTGGGCCCGAGCACCTCCGTGATCTTGATAAACCCCTTGTTCGGATAGCGGGCCACGTTCATCGGAATATCGTCGTGGAAGAGTTCGAGCCCCGGCCCGCCACTCAAGCCAAACCCGCCACTCATCACTCCATAGTCGGTGATCCCGAGGGCCTTGAGGTCGGCCTGCACGACGTGGCCCCGGGCGGCCGGGTCGAGCCGCGCCACGACGGCCTCCTCTGTGACGGGCAGCCACTCCTTCACGGCCCGGCCACCGCTGAGCACGGCCCGGCCACCGGCGGCAGCCCGAATCACGGTCGGCGACCGCTCCGTGCCCGAGTCTTCCCGGGTGATTTCGACCGGCTGGGCCAGTTCGTACCTGCCGTCGGCCAGTTCGACCTCGATGGGGGACTCGCGAGCGGGCTCAGCCTTCCGGATCGCCCGGACGAGGTCGAGCGCCCGCCGCAGCGTGGCCACGGGTTTTTCAGCTGAACCGTCGGCTGCGTCGTTGCCGTTGGGAGCGACGAAGACGTCGGCGGCGTGGGCACGGGTAGCGAGGGGAGTGGCCCCAAGGCTGCAGGAAGCGGCCGTCAGGGCGAGAAACAGGGCCTGGAGGCTGCTGCGGCGGATGGCTGAGGGCTGACGCATCGAGAACCTCTTTTTGTCGCACAGTGTCGATCCGGTGTTACCAGCCGTGCAACTGCAGCTGGTCAGCACCGCCACAGGCAAGTCTGGCCGGGACGAAATTGGCGGCTATTGGAGGAAACTCCAATAGGCCGCCGCTGGCATCGTGGCTAGAAGATAAAAGAGAGGGCGGCGGAGAACCTACGCAAAGTCACCCAACCCGCGGGAAAACGGGCATTGGGGTCGGAACACGGCATTCGGCAACCCCTATCAGGAGTCGAGCATGAGCACGAGCCACGAACGCCAAACTGCCGCCATGCAGGCGGTCATGGAAAGCCACCGGGGCGAAGGCCGCGGCCCCCATCGCCGGGGTGCGTTCACGCTGGTCGAGCTGCTGGTCGTGATCGCGATCATCGGCACGCTCGTCGGCCTGCTCCTGCCGGCGGTGCAGACGGCCCGCGAGGCGGCCCGCAGATCGGCCTGCGGCAACAATATGCGGCAGATGGGCCTGGCGGCGATGAACTACCTCGACGCCCAGCGGGTGTTCCCGCCGGCGGGCCGGGGCTACGGCATGTGTACGCCGTCGGCCACCTATATCGGCGACGCTTCCATCATCAACATGAGCGGCCTGGTGCTCCTGCTGCCCTATCTCGAGCAGCAGGACGTGTTTGCCAAGGCGAACACGGCGTCCTCGTTCGCCGAGGTCTCGAATATCAATAAGCTGAACAATACGAGCGGCACTGTCGTCGGAAACTCGGCAACCAACGGGAATGCCGCCGTCCGTACCACGAACATCCCCACGTTCGTCTGCCCGTCGGCCGATGGATCGCGGACGCAGGGCTACAGCGTGTCCGGTCGGAAAACCAACTACGACTTCGTGACCCCCAAAGAATCCGACTACGCAAATTGCAACTACTGGAAGGTGGCCCGCTCACATATCTCCGGGGAGAACAGCGCGACGCGGCCCAGCGACATCACCGACGGCACGAGCAAGACGTTCCTGTTCGCCGAAACGACCTCCAACGGCCGCTGCAACGGGCCCGACCAGGGCTGGGCATGGCGAGATTGGGCGATGGTCGGCGTCGATCCCGGTGAGGGCGGCATCAACAGGTGGCTCGGCCCCGCCGCTTGGACCTGGTCCCCCTGCTTCGGCGGCACAGATACCTTGTTCGGCAGGCTCGCGAACTTTGGCCGGGCGGGAAGCCAGCACCCCGGCGGCGCGACCCTCGTGCAGGCCGACGCGTCGGTACGGTTCGTGTCGGAAAATGCTTCTTCGACGCTGCTCGACCAACTCTCGAAGATGCGGGACGGCCGGACGCCGCTACTGGGCGACTGACCGGCCGCCGCCCGCGCGTTGCCGCGTGGCAGTGACTTCCAACCGCGGCGATCGATTGGCGATGGCTCGAGGAGACGCTTCCGATGAACTCGTGTATTTCGCCGTGGCGACGCGAAAGCCGCGTTGCACGACAAGACCGACTGAGCCCGGCACGATGGCACGGCCTCGCGCCCGCCGTCGCGGCCATCCTGCTCGCGGTGGGCTGCGGGCGATCAGACGGCCTCGTGCCCGTCGGCGGCACGGTGAAGCTGGATGGCGTGGCTCTCTCCGGGGCGCTGGTGGAGTTTCACGCG
>JBIKNV010000449.1:0-2934 GCA_044358475.1 Pirellulales bacterium
GAACTGATCGAGCATCGTGCTGGTCCTTCCTCGGATTCAATCGCGGCCGAGGAGGGCACGAAACTCCGGAAGGTCACGCAGCGAATCGAGATCGGGGTCGACGTCCACATGAGCGAGGTCGTCGTATCCGAGCAGAATCGCCTTGGAGAGCGAGTCGATCGCCTCGTCCGGTCGGCCGGCCCTGGCCAGCGAGCAGGCGAGATTGTAGCGGGCGAGGCAGTCATCCGGCAAAAGCTCGACCACCTTGGCGTCGAGTTCAACAGCCCGACCGACGAGCCCCTTCTTGGAGACCAGTTCCGCGAGGAGCCGCAGCACCTCCAGCGAGTCGCCGTTACGGACCAGGAGTCGCTCGAAGAAGTCGATGTCGAAGTCGAGCTGGTTCAGCCGCCCGAACCACTTCGAGGGCTTTGCAGGCTGGGGAGTGTCGATGCCGGACATGTGCGGCCTCCAGAGCGGCTACTTCTTCTTGCCGGGTCCTTTCGCCGGAGGAGGCTCGTCCGACTCGGTATCCTCAGGATGATCCCAGTCGGGGTCGTTCTCCTCCTCCTCGAAGTCATCATCGAACTCGTCGTCGAAATCGTCGAACGCCGATTCCTCATCGACATCAGGTTCGGGGGTCGACAAGTCTTCCTCGTCACCGAGGTCCTCGTCGTCGTCATCGGTATCGCCCACGCACCTCACCTCAGCCGCAATGCCGCTGCCGAGGGACGCGACAGCGGGAATGGCCACGATGGGCTCCCACGAAAGGTGTGGAGCGAACGACGGAATGGCGAACGAATCAAGAGCGGGTGTGGCGATCAGCATGGGGCGGGCCGGCAGAAGGACACGGAAAACTTTATCCAGAGCAAACATTTTTCGGCGGTCGGCGTCAAGGCAGGCCGGCGAGGCTGGGCAGAACAAGTCTACGTGGCTGGTCAAGGCGGTCAGCCCAGGCCCAGGCTCAGTCGGCGGCTTCCCGACGCAGTTGGGTTAGCAGCTCGGCTGTACCGTGAGCAGCGGACCAGCGCATCACATAGCTCCAATCGAGCCACTGCCCCGAGACGGCCAACAGATTGACGATGTCATCGAGGTCTTTCCGGCGAGCCCAACGGAGCTTTTGGATGACGACGTCTTCGGCCGTGGCCACCCAGGCCTCGCGGTCGCACTCCGGGACGTGTTGACGCCGCCGGCGGGCAAATCGCTCGCGGTGATGCGGATCGTCACCTAGGCAAAACAGTTCGATATCGAAGCTCGTGGGGTTGAAATGCAGCACATGGCGAACCGAGCCGGTGAAGCCCTCGATCATCATTTGGCGATCGAGCTCGAAAGCGTCGCCCAACGATTCGCAGAAGGCGACAATATTGAACGCATCAAAGGCCACGACGAGGTCAGCGTCGTCAGTGGCTCTGGGGACGCCATACAAGTTGCTCGATAACGCCCCCACCAGCATGTAGGGGACGCTTTCCGCCTCGAGCCGGTCGATCAGCAACGCGACGGCCTGTTCGCTGGTCATGGTGCTTTGACCGCCCTATAGATTCCCAGTTCCTCCCGCGCCCGAATCACGGCCAACCGGCGGCGAAACTCCGCCTCCACCTCGGCGTCAGACCAGTCAGGAGATTCGCTGCGAATGCCGCTGAGCATGCGGGTCCGCACGGTGTCAAACAGCCGGATGCCCGCAAAGAGCTTTTGATCAGCCGGCATCGCCTTCGCGCGAGCCACTTTCGATCGCTGAATCTCCCGGGCAAGCGCCGCGTCGTGATCACTCTGGTTCATCTACGTATGGTAGTCGGCGTTTAAGTGGACGTATTCCGCGGTGAGGTCGCTAGAGTAGAAGCGGATGCGGCCCGGGCCGGACTGGATGTCGACCTCGATGAGCGTCTCGCGGGAAGCCTTGATCGATGCCGACACGGCGTCGGCGTCGAACGCTACCGGGGCTCCGTCGCGGAAGAGCAGGGTACCGTTGACGTGGAGTACCAGCCGCTGCGGATCGAACGCGATCCCGGAGTAGCCGGCTGCCGACACGATCCGGCCCCAGTTGGGGTCGGCCCCATGCACGGCCGTCTTGACGAGCGGGCTGTCGCCGATCGTGCGGGCAATCTGGCGGGCGGCGTCGCGGCTTACGCAGCCGGTCACCTCGATTCGCAGCACGTGCGTCGCCCCTTCGCCGTCGTCGGCGATCTCGCGGGCCAAGGACTCGCAGGCCGCATGGAGGGCCTCCGCGAAGGCGCCGAGCCCCGCTCCCGCGAGGGTCTTGCCGCCGGCCGCGCCGTTGGCCAGCAGGAGCACCGTGTCGTTGGTGCTCGTGTGGCCGTCAACGCTCACACAGTTGAATGTCTCCTCGGCCGCTTCCCGCAGCAGTCGCTGGGCGTCGGCGGGATCGACGGCTGCGTCGGTGAGCACGACGCTGAGCATGGTCGCGAGCCGAGGGCCAATCATCGCAGCCCCTTTGGCCAGGCCAAGGAGCGTGGCGGACGTGCCGTCGGAGGTGAATGTCGAGCCGGAGAGTTTCGGTCGTGTGTCGGTGGTCATCATGCCGCGGGCAGCGTTTACGACCGATGCTTCGTCAGAGCCGAGCGCGGCAGCCGCCTGTCGCAGGCCGGCAGCGACGGTGTCCCTCGGGAGAAACTCTCCGATGATCCCGGTGGAGAGAACAAGCACGCTTCGCTCGTCGGCCCCGATCTCAGCCGCGGCTGCGGCGGCCATCGCCCGCGCGTCGTCGAGGCCCCGCTGTCCGGTGCAGGCATTGGCGTTGCCAGAGTTGATCGCGACCGCGCGGAAGCCGCGGCCCGGCGTCAGCGAGCGATCCCAGGCCACCGGGGCGGCGTAGACAAGATTGGTCGTGTAGACGCCGGCGGCCGTGGCGGGCACGTCCGACACGATGAGGGATACATCCTCGCGGGTCTTGTCGCGCTTGATGCCGGCACGGACACCGGCGAAGCGGAAGCCACGAGGAAG
>JBIKNV010000378.1:0-3489 GCA_044358475.1 Pirellulales bacterium
GCCACCGCAACGGTGAAACACCCGTCGCTTCACGGCGCGGCGCTGCACGTCGTGCAGCCGCTGATGGCCGACCGCATAGCGGCCGATGGCGATCCGCAGCTGGCCATCGACACGGTCGGTGCCGGCGTCGGCGACCTCGTGATGATCACGAGCGACGGCCGCCTGCTCCGCGATGTGTTGCGTACCGAGGCGACGCCCGCCCGGTGGAGCACGATCGCGCTCATCGATGAACCGAGCCCCCGCGAAGACACGGCCGGCAAACCACAACGCCGCACTCGGAAGCCCAAACGCTCATGACCCTCAACCCAGAAATCGTTCGCCACCTCGTCGCCGAGGTCGTCGCGCGGATTCAGACACAGCCCGCCGCGGCACCGTCGGCTTCCTCGTCGTACGGCCAGCCCCAGCAGGCGGCGGGAGTCACGATTGCCGATTCCGTGATCACGCTGGCCACTGTCGAACGACTGCCAAGCGGCACGAAGCGGGCAACGATCACCGCCAAGGCGGTCATCACGCCTTCGGCCCGGGAGCACGCCCGCGATCAGGGCATCGAGCTGGAGCGGGGCAGCCCGACCACAGCACCGACGTCCGCGGCCCGCTCGTTCCTGGTCGCGCATGCCGACTGCACCGCCGACGTGAAGAACCGCTGCGCCGCCATTGCCCGCAGTGTGCCTGGGTCGCAACAGCTGCCGGCAACCGGCCTGGCCGACGTCGTCGCAGCTCTCGCGGCCCATGCGGCCCGTGATGGGAGCCGAGCCGTGCTCCTCTGCGGCCGTCCCGCCGTCGCGGTCGCCCTCGCCAACCGCTCAGCCGGTGTTCGAGCCGTAACAGCCCGCGACCCGGCGAGCCTGCTCGCCGCCATCAGCGAGTGCGCCGCCAACATCATCGTCGTCGCTCCCAACGCGTTCCCCGCCGCGAGCCTCGATCGCGTCTGCGGCGACTTTGCCCGTCGCGATCTCGGCGTCGCTCCCCACGAGCTCGACTCTCCAGGTGCGCCCCCCTCCGCTCTGCCCTCCCCCTGCAGCTGCAAAGGTCACGCTCACTCATGAGACTTGGCAAAACCATTGGCACCGTGACGCTCGTCGAGCCGCATCCCACGATGCGGGGCGGCGTGCTGAAGCTCGTCGTGCCGCTCGCCGCTGCAGACCTTTCCCGTGGCGACGGGCCGGCCGAGCCTCTCGTCGCCTGGGACGATCTCGGTGCGGGAGACAACCAACTCATCGCCTTCAGCGAGGGGGGCGAGGCAGCGCAGCCCTTCCGGCCCAATGACAAACCGGTCGACGCCTACATCGCCGCGGTGATTGACCGGCTCGATCTGGCAGCGCCATCGCCATAACCCGCACAACCCTTGCCGACACAATTCGCACAACCGCCAATCCGACCTGGACCGAAAAAGTGGGCAAGAATCATTACAGTCGACCTGTTTTCACGAAGGAGTAACGCGAACACCATGGCCACGGTCAGCACCAGCACCAAGTCTCTCTCCCAGCTCAAAGAGGAAATCTGTGACATCGGTCGCCGCATCTACAACAAGGGCTTCGCGGCCGGCAACGACGGCAACATCTCGTTTCGCTTGAACGACAAAGAGGTGCTGTGCACGCCGACAATGATCTCGAAAGGCTTCATGAAGCCCTCCGACCTGTGCATCGTCGACATGGACGGCAACCAGCTGGAAGGCCAGCGCAAGCGGTCCAGTGAAATTCTCCTGCACCTCACGATCATGAAGGAGCGACCCGACGTCAACAGCGTGGTGCACTGCCACCCGCCGCACGCGACCGCGTTCGCGGTGGCCCGGGAACCGATCCCGCAGTGCGTGCTGCCCGAGGTCGAGGTGTTTCTTGGCGACGTGCCGATCACCCGCTACGAGACCCCCGGCGGCCAGAAGTTTGCCGACACGGTGAAGCCGTTCGTGGAGAAGTCCAACGTCGTGATCCTCGCCAATCATGGCACCGTGAGCTTCGGCGAGACGGTCGAGAAGGCCTACTGGTGGACGGAAATCCTCGACGCCTACTGCCGGATTCTCATGCTCGCCAAGGATCTTGGCCGCGTCACCTACCTCACGAAGCAGGAGACGAAGGAACTGCTCGATCTTAAGGCCAAGTGGGGGTACACCGACCCGCGGCTCGAGAAAGACATGGAAAACTGTGACATCTGTGCCAACGACGTCTTCCGCTCGAGCTGGGGCACCACCGGCGTGACCCGCAAGGCCTTCGACGCACCGCCCCCGATGGGTGCCGACCCGGAGAACGCCTCGCGATCGACTATCCCGGCCGTCCTCGATCAAGAGGCGCTCGTAAAAGTCGTCACAGAGCAGGTCTGCAAACAACTAGGTATCACCGTTTGAACAGCCATCCATGGCCTGTTCAAGCTCGGCCCGGCGGTGCCAATGCCAAGGGTTGTCACGCCGGGCGTTCGGCATCCTGCCGAACCCCCTCACTCAACGCGACATGGAGAATCACACATGAAGGTTGGCATTATCGGTGGCGGTGGAATCGTCGGTTCCTCGGCGGGCTTCGCCCTGCAACTCGGCGGCATCGTGCACGAGATCGTGATCGTTGATGCCAATGCCGACCTGGCCGACGGCCAGGCGCTCGACATGCTCCATGGCACGGCGGCAATCGCCGACCAGGTGATCTACGCGGGCGGCTACGACCGGCTCGCCGACGCCGACCTGATCTGCATCACGGCCGGCCTGCGGCGAAAGCCCGACGAGAGTCGGCTCGCCCTCATCAACCGCAACGTCGAGCTCTTCAAGACAATTCTCGGTTCGATCCAGTCGGGCGGCATGAGGGCCGACGCCATGATTCTCGTGGTGAGCAACCCCGTCGACATCCTTACGTATCTGGCCGAGAAGGAGCTGGGGCTGCCGAAGGGCCGCGTGATCGGCCTCGGCACACTGCTCGACACGCTCCGCTTCCGCAGCCTCCTCGCGATGAATCTCAAGGCTCCGGCCACCCAGCTCGAGGCGATGATCATCGGCGAGCATGGCGACAGCATGGTGCCCGTCTGGAGCAGTGCCAGCATCGCCGGCCTGCCGCTGGAGAAGTGGCCCGGCTTCACGCCGAAACTGGGCGAGGACGTGTTCCAGCGGGCGAAGACCTCGGGCGCCGAAATGATCAAGAAGAAGACCGGTGCCGGATTTGCCGTCGGCGTCTCGATCGCCGAGGTGATTCATGCGATCGCCCTCGATTCGAAACGGGTCCTGCCGGTGTCGACCGTGTTGACGGGAGCCTACGGTCTCCGCGACGTGAGCATCTCGGTGCCCACGGTGGTCGGCCGAGCGGGGGCCGAGAGGATCATCGAGCTCGAGCTCTGGCCCAAGGAAATGCAGGGCCTCAAGCGCAGCGCTGGCGTGCTCCAAGACACGCTCCGCCAGGTGCTGTAAGGGCAGCGTGTGGCGGCACCGGCTGGAGCGACATCCCGCGGGCTCGCGCCCTGCGGCTTGCTTCACGCGAGCCTCGCCATCCTGGCCTCGGCTCGCTTGGCGACCGT
>JBIKNV010000379.1:0-3482 GCA_044358475.1 Pirellulales bacterium
GCACCGTACTTTGCGAGCAATTCGGGCGTGCCGTCGCGAGTGTCGTGCGGATGCGAGAAGCCGAAGTAGATCAGGAACGGGTCCGTGTCCTGCGTCCGCTCCCGCTCCGCGAGATACTCGATGACCCGGTCGCCATGCCAGCCGCTACCCCCCTCGTGCGTGCCCTCGCGCTTGGTGGCGTCGTGGCGGATCGTGAAGAGTTTGTCGGCACCCTCATAGGCATTGCCCTGCTTGCAGGTCCGCATCGTGTCATACCCGGCCCGATTGAAGACCGGCGCCATCGTGAACTGGGCGATATCCGGCGGGCACGACGACTTGGCGGGGCCGATCGGCAGATGCCAGACCGATCGGCCGCACATCACCATGTGCCGGCTCGGCGTGCAGACCGCCCCGGAGAAGGAGCCCATGTGGTAGGCGGCGTCAAACACCATCCCCTCGGCGGCGAGCCGGTCGATACTCGGCGTGTGGAGCGTGGAGGCGGGGTTGTAGCACGTGAGGTCGAAGGGCGACTGGTCGTCGGCGATGATGTAGAGGATGTTGGGCCGTTTGGTCGCTGCGGCGGCCGGAGCCGGCTGCGGCGGCCTGCCGACATCGGCGAAGGGGAGTGGCCAGTCGGGATGCGGCACATGTTCGCGTTCAAGGATCGCCTCCAGCCGCTTCACGACATCCGGGTGCTCGGCAGCGACGTCCCTCGTCTCAGCGGGATCGGCCACGAGATCGTAGAGCTCTGTCGGATGCGGGGCCGCAGACGGGTTCTTGCCATTCCCTTTGCCACGCCGGATCGCCTTCCAGCGGCCACCGTCATCGAGAGCCACCTGCCACTGCCGCTCGGTGAGTTCGCGGTAGAGGATGCGATGTTGTGGAGCAGCGGCCTTGCCCTCGAGCGCTGCCGCCAGACTCACGCCATCGACATCGCCAGGAATCCGATCATGGAGGCCGGCAAGATCGAGGAGCGTGGGCAACCAGTCCTCGAAGCCGGTCGGGGCATCGATCACCTTCCCGGCCGGGATCTGCCCCGGCCAGACGGCGACCGTCGGCACTCGCAGCCCCCCCTCGTAGGCCGAGCCTTTCCAGTCGCGAAGCAGCCCATTGCTCTTGAGCCGCGCGGTGTCGATGCCGCCGGTGCCCGGGACCGTCGCGCCGTTGTCGCTCGAAAACACGAAGATCGTCTCGTCGGTGAGGCCGAGGTCGTCGAGCTGCTGCACGATCCGCCCCACCTCTCGATCCATCCGCGTGATCATCGCGGCATAGGTGGCCAGCGGTCGTTGACAGGGCACATAGCCCTTGCCACCGAGATAGGGCTCTTCGTCGCCGAAGTGCGTTTCGTAGTCGCGCCGCGAAGGCTCGTCGGGCGGCACCTGCAGGGCCAGGTGCGGCACGGTGGTCGGCACGTAGAGAAAGAACGGCTCGGCTGCGTGCGCCTTGATGAAGGCGAGCTGCCGCTCGGCGATCAGATCAGCCGAATAATGCTGCCCCACGTAGGGGGCGAAGGAATCAGGCATGGCCGCCTGATCGGCGGGCACGGTGCCACCACGGCGGACCGGGCCGCCGGCGAGCGACATGTTGTCAATCTTCACACGGGTGCGACCGTCCCAGAGATGGTCGGGATAAAACGTGTGGGCATCCCGCTGGCAGTTGTAGCCAAAAAATGTTTCAAAGCCGCAGGCGGTGGGATCAGACTCACTCCCGGGGGCGCCGAGCCCCCACTTGCCAAAGCCCCCGGTGGCGTAGCCCGCATCTTTGAGCAACTTTGCGAGCGTGACCGTGCCAGCCGGCATCGGCGGCTGGCCTTCCGGTTTCACCTCCCGATTGCTCCGCACGACCGCATGACCGGGGTGCTTCCCCGTCATGAGCACGCAGCGGCTCGGGGCGCAGACGGCGTTGCCGGCCCAGTGCCGCGAAAGCTGCGTGCCGCGGGCGAAGAGGGCATCGATGTTCGGCGTCTTGATGTCGTGCGACCCAAGACAGGAAAGGTCACCGCTGCCCAGATCGTCGCAGAGAAAGAAGATGATGTTGGGTCGGCTCACGGCTTTTTGCGCGGGCTTGAGGAAGCCGACGATGGCCTCGGCAAGCGTGGCATGCTTCACATCGGGTGCGCCGGGATAGACGAGTTCACACGGCACTCCCACGGCGTCGAGCCGCTCCTCGAGCTTCACTCCGAAGTTGGCCGTGTGCGTGGGATCCTTCTCTTCCTGCCCGAGCGCCGGCGGCGTGGAATAGAAGAGGGCGACCGGCGGATCGTCCGGCGTGACGAGGGCATACGGCGAATACTCCTCGATCCACGGCAGAATCCTATCGCGGGCCGCGAGGAACTGGGCGAACTGGGTGTCGCGCTGCTCCGGGCTCGGCATGAAGCCGAAGGCATGGCCGCCGTAGCGACTGTTGGGCGTCCACTCCCTCATCTGCGCAGGGTCGAGCGTGGTCTGGGCGCCACTCACAGCCGCAGCGAGTAGCCGCGTCGATTCGCGGGCCACTGGGTCAGCGCTGCTCGGGTCGGCCAGGTCATCGTGGAAGGCGAGCCAGAGGCTCGAGCAGGCGCCGGCCGAGCCGCCGGCCGCGACGATCCGCTCCTTGTCGATGCCCCACTCAGCGGCCTTGCTGCGGACGGTCTGGAGGGCGCGGGCGGCATCCGTGAGCGGCGCCTTCACCGGCGGTTCGATCCCCGCTGCAATCGCCTCCGAGATGAAACGGTATTCAACGGACACCACCGAGATGCCGGCATCGAGCACGGGCTGGAGCGTACCGGTGAGGCCGCTCATGCGGTTGCCTCCCTGCCAGCCGCCGCCGTGGATGAAGAAGAGCAGCGGCGCAGACTGGCCCGCCACAGCAGCCGGTGACTTCCAGAAGTGCATCTTCTGCTTCGGATGCTCGCCGTAGGGGACGTCGATCAGCGTCGGCCGGGGACCGAACTGCTTCCAGTAAGCGGTCTTGAAGGGGTTCTCCGCCGGGCCGTCGAGATCCTCGTTGACGAGATCGGTTTGCACGCTCTGCCACCAGGCGTCGTAGGTGCCGACCATTCGCCCGGCGACATCCGGGTGCTTCGCCGCCAGATCGGTCTGCTCGCCCGGGTCGGCGGTGATGTCGTAAAGCTCCCATGCGTCGGGCCGGTTCTTCGTATTCACGAGGCTCCACTTCCCCTCGCGAAGCCGACAGTTGCGGTAGGCACTTGCCGCTGCCTGTCCACGATCCCACCGGCCCACATGTGTGACCAGCGGCCGGTCGGGCCACGCAGCCGATGCATCCTTCAGCAGGGGCACGAGGCTCCTCCCCTCGACCTTCTCCGCCACGGCGGGCGGGATCGTCGCCCCAGTGATCTCGCAGAGCGTGGGGAGCACGTCGATGTGGGCCGTGACTGCCGGCACATCGACGCCCTCCGGCAGCGTGCCCTTCCATCGCCAGAAGGCGGGCACGCGGGTGCCGCCGCGGTAGGGAGTACCCTTTGTCCCCCGCATGCCGTCATTGAAGACTCTGCTCCCAGCGGC
>JBIKNV010000380.1:0-3465 GCA_044358475.1 Pirellulales bacterium
CCGCTGATAGTAAAGCGAGGCCAGCCATTGCACGGGTGATCGCACATACGCCACGACACGCACAGGCCCACCGAGCGCGGCTGTGAATGCATGCACGTCGGCCGGCGCGGCCGTCAGCCAGGTTTCGTAACTAAGGATCGGCACCCGGCCCTCGCGACGCACCGCCTCCAGCCCGGCCAGCCCGGCGGCAAGCCCCTCCGCCGGCTGCCCGACCAGCGAGCGAAGCTGATCGCTCATGCTGTAATGAGCGGCGAAATTCGCCGCATGCTGCTCGAGCGCGGCCCCGCGGAGCAGCTGCCAAGGCAGCAGGCTCGCATACTCGTAGGCGGCGGACGCCGACTCGAGCGCCGGGCGGACAGGCCGCCACGTGAGGTCATATTGCAGGGCCGACGATCCTGTCTTCATGCCGCCGATGTGCAAGACCGCCGCATGTTCATGGCTCATCAGCACCCCCGCCGTCATGCCGCAGCTGCTGAACCCGGCTTCCGCAGATAGACGAGGAACTCGGCAGGCGTGGCTCCCGGAAACCCGGTGAACGGCCCCTCGATCTCGATATCGATCCGACCCGTGGCGATCAGGCGGGAAAAAACCTCCACGAAGGAGTCGGGTGTCCACACGCTGCAGTGCACATCGAGATAGTGGTTCTCGCGCACTACGAACTCGGCGAACTCGACCGCCTGCCGGTCGGAGTAGTGCCGCTTGGCTTCGCCAAACGGTGGCAGTGGGCCGTCGAAGTCGACCGAGCCGTCGTCCTCGAACGACTGTGAGAGAAAATCCATCACCTGCGTCGCCGTGGGGATCGCCGGCTTTTCGAGAGACCAGCCGACGACCTGCGCGAAGCTGGTCGGCATGCGGTAGTAGTCCATCGACCGCTCCCGATTGGGCAGCACGATCGCGATCACCCCGCCCGGCTCGAGCACATCGAGAATCTCCTGCAGCCAGCCGAGTGGATTCGGCACATGTTCGAGCACGTGCGAGGCGACCGCATAATGCAGGGACTCGTGTCCGATGCAGTCGGCCAGCCGACGACCCGGCACCCAGACGACGTCGATCCGCGGCACAAGCCGACCGGCGGCCCCGGGATTCTCGGAAGCCTTGCGGAGGATTTCATCGTTGTCGATGCAATCGACATACAGCACGTCATGCTTGCCGCGATCCGTCACGGGATTGAAGTAGGGGGCGATCTCGATGCCTCGCCGATCGGTTGGGCAACGTGAAAGGATGAACGACCGTCGCGATTCTTCCGCCTCGCTGGAAGGACAGGTCTGCTCCTGCAACGGCTTAGCTCGTTCGGTGACCGCCCCCCCCAGCCATCTCGGCAGCATACTCATCGCATCAGCCCTGGAGGTGTCTGGAGACTTCGTATGAATCAGGCAGCCGCGCGTTGCCGATCGGTCGTCATCCAGGTCCGATCAAGTCCGGTGGCACGAATCCACGCCAACGTCGTGGCCAATCCATCCATCAACGATGTCCGCGGCGTATACCCGAACCTGACACGAGCATGATCGATCGACATCACACGGTGGGTGTAGCCCACGGGGCCGGCAGGATTGAACCGGGGCCGGATGCCGCCGCCCACGGCCCACGCGACGAGATTCGCCATATCGCGAATGCTCGTTTCAATGCCTGAACCGAGATTGAACGTCTCGCCAGCGAACCGCTGATCGGCTGTCACAATCGCCGCGATTCCGGCGGCGACGTCGCTGACGTAGACGAAATCCCGTGTGGCCGACCCGTTGCCCCAGACCTCGAAACAGTCCTGCCCCGAGAGGCTGGCCACGACCGCCCGCCGCACCAGCGCGGCCACCACATGCGACCGCTCCGCCTCGAAGTGATCACCCGGCCCATAGAGATTGCTCGGGATCGCCGTCACCACCTCGATGCCGGCCGCTCCGGCGATGACTTCAGCGGCGGCGGACACCGCCAGCTTCGCAAAGCCGTAGCTGCCCGTCTCGCCCGACGGTATCCCGCGGGCCAGATCGGCCTCCGTGAGGGGCAGCGGGCTGTCGGCGGAATAGGCACACGGCGACCCGACGAGCACGAGCCGGCGGCATGCGCCCCGACTGGCGGCGGCGATCACGTTGAGGCCGAGCTGATGATTGACATGGAAGGCTGCGCCGGATCGCGCTCCCAGGTAGGCAACCCCGCCGACGTCGGCAGCGAGATGGACGATGCTCTCGGCATCGGCGAGCAGCCGTGTCGCCGTGGCGAGATCGAGCAGGTCTCCATCCTGCCGACCCAGCAAATGGGGAGTCGCGCCCGCCCTCTGCAGGGCCTGGGCGACGTGGCGACCGAGAAACCCTTTTCCGCCGGTGATGACGATCTTCATGCCGTCTTCCTCACATCACGTTGCTCCAGCACCGACCGGTAGACATCCTCGTAGCCGGCAGCCGTGCGGGCGAGGGAATATCGATCACAGACCGTCGACTGATGCAGTCGCCGGCGTGGGCAACCGGCAGGATCGGTTGCCTCGATGATCGCGGCCGCCAGTTTATCGGGGTCGGTGACATCGATGGCCACACTCGAAAACACGGTATCGCTATCGTGGCGGTAGACAAACATCGATCGCGCCAGCGAGGTGATCACGGGCTTGCCATGCGCGAGGGCGTCGGCGAGCACCGCCGAGCCCGACTGCCCGACTTCATCGTAGGGAAGCACGAATACGTCTGCTTGCCGAAGCACGGCCGACTGCTCGGCCGGATCGCCGAGAAATCCGGTGAAGAGCACCCGCTCGTGGTAGCCCGCGGCATCGATGGCCGCAAGCAGACCGGACCAATACTCGTGACCGGCACGATCCTTCGGATGAACGCTCCCCGCGAAGACCACCCGATGATCTTCGGGCAGAAACCGGAGCGCTTCGAGCAGGTGGCGGTGACCTTTGTAGCGACTCACGAACCCGGGAAGCAGGATCCAACGCTCTCCTGGCCGCTTGCGAAAGGGAGCCGTGATCCCGGCGGCGACGACAGGCTCGACAGGAATCGGCAACAGATGAAGCCGCTTCTTCAGCTTGGGGTAGACCGTGAGGCACTGTGCCCGCGTGTCTTTGCTGTGGAGAATGATGGCGTCGGCACGCCACAGCGACTCCTTTATGGCTCGGTTTCGTAGCCTGTGCAGGACCGACTCGACACCCTGCTTGACGATCGACCGGTGGGTCTTGCGTGACATGCCCCGTGACCACGTATGGAGACTGAGCACCACCGGCTTGCGAATTTCCCGCATGACACGCAGAAAGCCATGGTTGGCATCGCGGATCCGGCGGCCGAAAAAGCAGAATTCATGCTGAACATGCACAAGATCGGTGTCGGCAGCGTTGGCCTGACCGATCAGTTCATCGAGATACCGGGATCGCTTCCGAGCCGTGTCGAGCGTGTCGTGATCGTGAAGGTTCTCGAGTTCGATGGGAGTGATCCGGGCGAAACGGGACAGCCCCACCACGAGCCGCTTCGCAAACTCGGCATTGCCGCA
>JBIKNV010000381.1:0-3463 GCA_044358475.1 Pirellulales bacterium
TGCGTGCACGGCTAAGACCGCTGGTGCACGAGGCCCGATGCTCCAGGGAGGACATGTTGTCAAAAGTATTCGTCAGTGGGGTCGAAGGCGGGCACGGGGATGTTCACGATGCGGAGATTGCCAACCGCACGGTGTCGGCAGCCAGGTTTGATCAGCACCGTGGTCAGAGGCTTGAGCGGCACGATCTCGCCGTCGAGCTCCATGTGGCCCTCTCCCTCGAGCACGAGGTAGATCTCAGTGAGCTTCTTGTGGAAGTGTGGCCGACTGTCGGCTGAGATGTCGACCATGTGGATCGTGGCCACGGGATTGTCGTCGGCTACAAAGGCCCGACGGGTCTGGCCGCACGGGCAGGGAACCGGGGCAATCTCGTCGAGTTGGGCTACGCGATAGCGGGGCTCGGCGATCGTCGGTGAGGTCATCGGTGGCTCTCTGGGGGTTGGCAGTACGCGGTTTTCGGTGTCGAACTTACCTGATGCCAGGTTCACTCGGCAGGTGGCGGCAGGAGTTCCGAGGATACAGCAAGGCCGCGGTCGTCGATGAGGTTCACCCAACCAGTCACCATGCCCTCCGGCCGCAGCAGCGTGGCAGTGAACGTGCCCGGCTCGCTCCCGGCGACGGGCGCGACGGCCACATCGGCCACGGTGTATTTCACCTTCGGCCAGTCGGTCCGCGTACCCGGCGGCGCAAACGTCATGTCGGGCTGCGGCAGCGTGGCGTAGACCCACTGCGCCTTCGCGATCGGCGGCCCGCCCGTCCAGGCGAGGTCGACTGAATCGGGCCGCCAGTCGGTGCGAGTGATGCGAGCGAGTTGCGGCTTCCCCCGCGTCACGGCATCGGCGAAGGCGTAGATCTCTCCGACCTGCTTCTCTCCCCAGATGTGGCCATGACCGAGCGTGGGCGAGATCGTCATCCAGGAGTGCGGCGCGGTCGCCTCGAGCGATGCATTCATCATCGGCGGCGTGCCGTAGGCATCGTTGGCCCCGTTGATCCAGAGCCACTTGGTTTTGCGATCGGCAGCTGGCGTTGCGTAGAAATTCGCCGGATCCCAGGCCCAGGTTTCGGGCCGCGGCTTCATGAACTCGCACCAGCCGCTGTCGAGGTTCAAAAAGCCACCGATGTACTGCGGCGCGACGAAGGCCGGCCGATCGTCGACGCCGCCCGCGATCGAGCAGACGACCGAGCCCCAGGAGATGCCGACCAGGCCGATGCGGGCCGGATCGACCTCGGGCCGTGCGGCAAGAAACGAGAAGGCGAGCATCGTGTCGGCGACGGCATGGTAGGGCCATTGCTCCTGGAACGGTCGATCGAAACAGTCACCGAACGCATTGCCATGCCGCGCCGGCCCGCCGCCCCATGGATGCCCGAGCGTGTCGGTGCGAACCCAGGCTTTGCCGGTCGCGTCGCGGGTGGGAATCTGCCCTTCGAGATCGACCGCGATCGCGGCATAGCCGCGGGCCGTCCACATCTTCACCCAGTCGGCGAAGGCGGTGCCGCCACCGCCATGCACGAGCACGACACCAGGGAATTTTTCTTCTGTGTCGGCGGGTTTCGCGTCATCAAGGGGCGCAGGCTTGGCGGGCATGCCCAGGTAGGCGAAGGCCTTTGTCGGCTTCCCTTGGAAGGGAAGCGCATCGATCCAGATCGCCTGTACTCCATCGACGGCGGCTTCCGCAGCAGCCTGCGCGGCCGGCGGCTGGTGCAGCCGATTCATGTCCCAGGCCGGTAGCGATTGCGGAGGCGGCTGCCACGGCGAACGGACAGGAGCGGGAGCCTGAGTCTCGCTGCCCTCGGATGAACCGACCACCAGCACCGACGAGATCAGGACGATGGCGACCGCAGCGATCGTTGTCACTGGCAAGCGAGGTGGCATGAATCACTTTGATAGGTATTTGTTGGGAGCACGAAGCTAGAAACCCTACCGCGGCTCGCGCTCTCCCGCCATAGAACGAACGTCTGATTCGCAGGCACAAAAGTTTGATCGGTGCCTCTTTTTCCTGACTGAAGGTATGCTTGGGGTGTTCCAGGAGCGTGCGATGTCCGACTTTGATGGCATGCTGGCCCTTGATCGCATGGAGCGAGCCGTGGAGAAAGTGCGAGACCGTCTCCTGCGTTCGACGGCGGCCCTGGAGGCGGCGGGGATTCCCTACGCGGTGATCGGCGGCAATGCCGTGATGGCCTGGGTTGAGCAGGTCGACGAGTCGGCCGTGCGGTTCACGCAGGACGTCGATATCGTCCTCCGGCGTGAGGATCTCGGCCGGGCTACGGAGGCCCTTGCACGGGCCGGTTTCCAGCACCGCCATTCAGCCGGCATCGACATGTTTCTCGATGGCCCCGGTGCCAAGGCCCGCGATGCGGTGCATGTGATCTTTTCTGGTGAGAAGGTCCGCCCTGAGTATGAGTCCGCCGTGCCCGATACTGACGAGAGCGTTTCCTTCAAATTCTACCGCGTGCTGGCGCTCGAAGCCCTCGTGCGGATGAAGCTCACGTCGTATCGACGCAAGGATCAGGTGCATCTGCTCGACATGCTCGAGATTGGCCTCATCGACGCGTCGTGGCCCGCCCGCTATCCGCCGGAACTGGCGGCACGGCTCCAGCATCTCATCGACACGCCGGACGGCTGACGCCTGCGGTGGAAAAGAGCTGCGTCCCCTTTTGCCCCGTTTTATCGCGTCTTCAGCTCAAAGTTGAACTCGTTGGGCCCGTCCGCAGTGACGGTGGCCGTGAAGGTGCTTTCTGTGTTTAAGGCAGCAGGCAGCGTTTCAGCCAACACGGTCTCAGGCGGCGTGACGCCCGGCATCTTCGGGCCCGTGGAGTTCACGCTCTTGAGAACTGAAAACTCGACCCGGCGATCACCAGCTACTGCATCGCCCGAGAAAGAGCCTGCTTTGATCGGAAATCGTTCGATCAGGCCCAGGCTCGTCGTACGGAAATAGACGGTGCCCTCCGAAAGCGGAGTGCCGTCGAGTGTTACTTTGCCTGTAACCGGATAGCGGGATGGCTCGTTACGAGTCGATCGTGCGCAACCCGCCAGCACAAGCGGGATCATGATCCACATCGTCCACATGATCCACGTCGTGTCTGATCGAGTGGTATCTGCTGTCATGCGAGGGTGTTTCTTCTGATCGGGGAATGTGCACAGGTACTATCTCGCGACGGACAGCGCCTGGACAAAACGCCGTACACCTACTCAAAACCGTTCAGCGCCATGCCGTCGTCCCGGGTGCCCAACTGTGCCAGGATCTGCATCGACGTTGCATCTGTCAGAAGTCGAACCGACCCACCAAGCAACAGCCCTAGCGCACCGCCCGCATGCGAGGAATTAAGCGGAATATTCGAGGGCCATCCGGAACTTCCAAATCCCTGCCCCACTCCGAACGTGGCTCCGTCCCAGCCCGTTTTCTGATTGATCGGGTGGCGGATTGTGTGGGAATTGTAGGCATCGCCCGTCGGACCATTATTGTTC
>JBIKNV010000382.1:0-3455 GCA_044358475.1 Pirellulales bacterium
ATCGACACCGTCCTCGTCGACGCCGTGGCCATCCGCGTCGGACTTGCCATGAGCCTGCCCCCCCTTGATCCCCGCCCCGGCCAGCACCGCCGAAAATACGGCCGGATGGTGATCCCGGCCGCCCGTGTAGTTGACCTGGGGTGACCGACCAAACTCCGTCGCCACCACCACCAGCGTTTCGTCGAGCAGGCCCTTGGCCGCGAGGTCGTCGAGGAGGGCGCCGACCGCCTTGTCGAGGAGGCCGGCACTGGCCGGCATCGTCTTGTAATCCCAGAGGCTGTTGTGCATGTCCCAGCCGCCGAGTGTCACGTCCACACACCGCACCTCATGCTCGATCAGTCGGCGAGCGAGCATGCAGCCCTGACCGAATGCATCGCGTCCGTAGCGGTCGCGGTCGGCATCCTTCTCTTCGCGGAGATCGAAGGCCTTCAGTTCGCCACTCGAAAGGAGGTTGGTCGCCTGATCGTAGAAATCGGTGTAGCTCTGCACCGCCTTGACCGGATACTTCGTGCGAAACCGCTTGTCGAACGTGTTGATGAGTTCCATCCGCTTGGCGAACGACTGATCGGTGAGGTAGGCGGGGGAGGTCGTATTTTCGAGGCCCTTATTGGGGTCACCGATCGGCAGCGGGCTGAACGTGGGATCGAGAAACCCGGCGGATGGGTGCCGCGGTGAGGCTCCGATGAGCACGGTGTCGGGGAGCGTCTTGTTGTGCCGGCCACGCAGCCGCTGGATCCAGGGCCCGAGCGAAGGATGCCGCTCCGTGGCGATCTGCTCGTAGCTCGTCCGCATCAGGTATTCGCCCTGCTCGTGATCGGCCGTCTGTGTGGTCATCGAGCGGACGATCGCCAGCCGATTGATCTGTCGGGCGAGAGTCGGCAGAAATTCGCCCAGCTGGATGCCGGGCACGCCGGTTTTGATGGCTTCGGTCTGCCCCTGGCTTTCGGCACCGGGCTTCGGGTCAAACGTGTCGAGGTGGCTCATGCCGCCGGCCATATATAAGTAGATGAGCCGTTTGGCCTTGCCCGTCGCCGGGGACGGGCTGGGGGCTGCGAGCGTTGAGCCTCCGATGGAGGGCAGCAGGCCCACGCCCAGGGCGGTTCGCGCCGCCCCCACCAGCATGTGCCGGCGGGTCATGGCATCCATTTGAGAAACAAGCTCTCGCATCGCTACCGGCTCGGAAGCCGCCTCACTGGATAAACAGGAATTCACGGGTGTTGATCAGCGACCAGACGACGTTGCCATAGCCCGCCGGGCCGTCCACTTTCACCTCCTTGATCGCCGTAGCCACTTCCTCTTCGGTCGGTTCGCGGGCGAGGATCGTGAGAAACACGGCCTCCACGCCGTCGCGGGCCGTCTTCTTCCGCACGATCGTGTTGTAGATGGTGGAATTCTTCTCCAGCAGCATGTGGGAGATCTGGCCGTTGAACATGAAGAGCACCTGCGGCACGGAGCCCCAGGTCGACGACGCCTGGATCAGCTCACGATCCGACTGGCCGAACATCCTGAGAAAGTGGTTGGGGGGCAGTGGCGAGGGGAGCTCCGACGCCCGGGCGAGCAGGTTGCCCTTGTATGTGTAGGGCTTCTGCATGTCCCGCCGCAGCCGGTCAAACTCCGCCACCTTCAGCTGGGATTCGACCACGTCCTCGGCGGAGTGCTTCTCCAGATTGACGGTCACCGCGTCGGCATAGAGCGTGGCGGGGGGTTCCCGATATTCGACGGGAAACACGGCGAGCGTGAGGATCGAATCCCAGGCCTGCTCGGCCGTCATCCGGCGCAGCAGCGGGCCGGGAAAGTGGTAGGGCATGCCGGCGGCCACCTCGCCATCATAGGCCTGCCGCTGGTAGGTCTCGGTGTTGTAGATGATCCGCAGAAACTCCTTCATGTCGAAGTCGAGGTCGCGCATCAGCTGTTCCAAAAATGCCATCAGGGGCGGGTTCTCGGCGACCGTCGCATCGCTCATGTCGTCTACCGGCTCGATCTGGCCGGCGCCGAAGGCCTGCTTCCAGAGGCGGTTGGCAATCGTGAGGGCAAACCGCGGGTTGTCGGGAGATGTGAGCCAGCGGGCGAACGACTGCCGCGGTGTCTCGCCGGGCTCGGGTCGGAGATCGGGCCCGAAGAGCGGCTTCGGCTCGACCGGCGCCCCGGGCTTGGCGTCGTCGTAGGCGTAGTTGGCCGGCAGCGTGATTTTCTTGGCGACGTTGTCGTGCACCACCATCATGTTCACGGTCACATGCCGGTCGAAGGGATACGACCGTTGCCGACGCTCCTCCTCTTCCTGTTCGAGCGAGGCAAATTCCGCCCGCAGCCGCTTCACTGGATCCTCCTGGAAAAACCGCTTGTCACCGCCGCCGACCCGCGTGCCCGTGCCGAACATGAAGGCGGCCGCCTCATAAAACTGCCGCTGGGTCCAGGAGTCGAACGGATGGTTGTGGCACTGGGCACAGCCGATGCGTGTGCCGAGGAAGATCCGGACGGTGTTGTTGACCACATCCAGAGGCATGCCGGGATCCCGCTGCAGGTAGCCCGTGGCGGGGTTCTCCCAGGAGAGCCCCTCGGCGGTGAGCATGTCGCGGACCAGGTCGTCCCAGGGTTTGTTTTCTGCCAGCGATTGCTTGACCCATTGCCGCCACGGCTCCCCGCGAACGTCGTTGCCGAGCGTGTCGCGGTAGCGGAAGACATCGGCCCAGTAATTGTAAAAGTGGAGTGCGTAGTCATCGCTGCCGAGCAGCTCGTCGATCAGCTTCGTCCGCTTGTCGGGCTCCCGCGCGTGTAGAAACGCGTTGACTTCCTTGTAGGTCGGGATGCGGCCGGCAATATCGAGGTAGATCCGCCGCACAAACTGCGCGTCATCGGTCCGCGACGTGGGCGTCACCTTGTGCTGCGAATAATTCGCCGCCACGAGGGCGTCGATCTTCTTGGCGGCGGTGATCGCGGCGGCGTGCCGGGCAGGATCAACGGCGGCCGAGAGGAGTTCAAAACGCGGCGGGAGGTCCGACTTCGTCACGGCCCGCTGCTTGGCCTTTGGATCGACCGGCTGGAAGCTCTTCGCCATCTCCAGGTCGGCCTTGGCGGCCGCCATGTCCCGCAGCCGCTTGTTGGCCTCCGCGCGGCCGGCGTAGGCGATCGCGAGCTTCGGGGCCAGCGCGATGGCGGCGGTGAAATCGTCGCGGGCCGGCTCATATTTCTTGGCGGCGAGCTGGAGTTGGCCGCGGGCCACGAAGGCGTCGGGATCCCGCGGATCGAGGCGGATCGCCTCGTCGAGAAAGGAGGCGGCGGCGCCGCCATTGCCCTGCCGCATCCAGAGCACGCCCCGCTCAAAGTGACCGCGGGCGAGCCGTGGCTCGGCCTTGATGGCGGCTTCGGCGTCGGTGGCGGCGCCATTGATGTCGCCCTTCATCGCCTTGAGCATCGCCCGATCGCAGAGGGCCTCGCCGAGTGTCGGGTCGATGGAG
>JBIKNV010000383.1:0-3453 GCA_044358475.1 Pirellulales bacterium
AATGCTCACCGATATGGTTGCGATGGGCTATTACGAGCGGTGGCAGAAGGATCGCTGGCGAAAGTATTTCAACGACCATCTGCGGGTGGACGATGAACACATCCTGTGGCAGCCGTTCGCGGAATACGCCGTGCGACGGCTGCGGGAGGAAGGGAACGATCCGGCGGTCATCGAGTTGGTGCGGTGGTGGCGACCCTGCGATCCCGCCGTCTCTCCGGAACTCCGAGCCGACCTGCGGCGGACGCCATGGCAGAGCTACGCGTTCCATCGGTGGAGTGTGCCGAGGGAGTGGGGCCGATGACGTCGGCGTGGGCCATGATCCTCCGGGCGGCAACGGCGTTCGACCACTGGGTGCGGGATCCGGTCGATCCCCGGCCGCTGGCCTGGTTCCGCTCCTGGCTCGGACTGCTCAGCCTGGTGAATCTCTGGCTGCTCTGGCCCGACATGCCCATGTGGCTGGGCAACGACGGCGTGCTCCCGCCCGGCGTGCACCGCGACATGATCGGTGGCACCCGCATCAGTGTTTTCATGATCACCGGCTACAGCGACGTCGCCATCGGTGTGATTCGCGGCCTTGCGCTCGCGGGCGGTCTCGGGCTCTGGCTGGGGATCTGTCCCAGGTGTGCCGCCTTCAGCGGCTGGCTGGCTGCCGTCAGCTACTCCTGGCGGAACATGGACATCGTGCATTCCGGCGACAATCTCATCCGCATCGGCATGTTCTTTCTCATCTTTGCGCGATCCGACGGAGCCCTGTCGCTGCCCCGTGAAGTGCGACGACGGTTCTTTCCGCAGGCGGGTGCCGATGCCCCCTCGCCTCCCAGCCCCGTGCCGGCCTGGCCGCAGCGAATCCTGCAAATCCAGCTCTGCATCCTCTACCTGTCGGCGGGGATCTGGAAGGCGATGGGACCGACGTGGCGCAACGGCACCGCCGTCGGCCTCGTGCTGCAACTCGGCGAGTTTCAACGGTTTCCCATCCCGGACTTCTTCATGACGCCCGTCATGTCGCTCGTGATGACCTACGGAACCCTCGCCTTCGAGCTGGGATTTCCCCTGCTCGTCTGGGTTCCCAGGCTGCGGCTGCCCGTGCTGATCGCAGGCCTCGCGTTTCACGCGGGACTGGAGTGGGTGATGAACGTGCAGATGTTCCAGTGGCTGATCACGGCGTATTACCTGCTTTGGCTGCAGCCGCGACAGGATGCCTCGTCGGATGCCGGCTAGCTCTTCGCCGGCTTCTTCCGCTCCCAGGTCTGGCCCTGCTTGTACCGTTCGGCACGCTCGAGGAGTTCGGCGTTCTTGGTCGTCCCCAACACCTTGTCGAGCGCCTTGATGAATTCGTCCTTGTTGGCGTCGCGAAGAGTGCGGTGGTGCGAGAGTTCCACCACGCTCAGGCAGGCGGGCTCCGCGACGTTCGGGTCGTCAAGGTAGGGCATGACGAACCGCAGCGTGTCGATGGTGCGGATGGCATTGGCGCGTTCCAGCACCCGGCGTCGATCCTCGTCACGCTGGCAGAGAGCCATCGTCTTCTGGAGCAGTTGCAGTTTCTGCGCATCGTTGAGCTTGTTGTCGGGGAGCGGCGCGATTCGGATGAGCGTGCCCAGCAGCAGTTCGCGTTCCCCTGGGTCCTGCGACTTTGCCAGCAAGTCGAGAAGCCGCTGCGACACGGTAGCGTCGGGCCACTTCGTCAGCGCCGCGAGGCCGAGTTTCCGCTTGGACGCGTTGCTGTCGGCGATGAGTCCGTCGACGATGGCGATCGCGCCGTCGCCGCCGACGCGACCGAGCACGGCGACGAGCGTCTCCTGCGCCTCTTCATCGGCTGACTTGAACTCCGCGAGGAGCGCCTCCGCGGCCCGTTCCTTGCCAGGGTTCTGCGTGCAGACGGTCACGAGAGCCCTCTGCGCCTCGTCGCGTTCGCCGCCTGCGGCCGCCTTGAGCACGCCCTGCACCATTCCGGGAACCTGCTCGGGACCACCGAATCGGCCAAGCGCCCGCATCGCGGCCGTTCGAACCGCCGGATCCCCGTCGATCGCCGCCGCCAGAAGATCGGGCAGCGCGGCAACCGCGCGGCGGTCGGCGAGGATGTCGATGAACGTCGGACGCAGGCTCGGTTCGCCGCTCTTGGCCGCTTCGGTGATCAGTGGCGTGACGTCGTTGCCGCGGAGGATCGCCAGCGCCCTTCGAGCGGCCGTCTTCTCGGGGTCAGCGGCCGCCAGCGATGCCTTCAGGACCGCAACCTCCGTGCCGCCGCCCAGGAAACCCAGGGAGCTCACCGCCGCCGCCCGCACGGCGGGATCTTTCGATGCCGTGAGCAGGGCCAGCATCGCCGGCAACGCCGCACGATCACCACGGTCGGCCAGCGCAGCAGTGAGTTCCAGTTGGCGGGCCGGAGCGAGCTTGGACAGGAGGCCGGCAAACTGCATGGTGGCTGCCTCGCCCTTCAAGCCGTAGCGGACGCGATCAAGGCCGATGGCGCGGAAGTCGGAGTCATCGCGAGTGAGGAAATCGATGGTCATCTGCACCGCATCCTGCGGCACCGCGGCATCCGCGGCCGCCGCCTGTCTCAGTCCGCAGGTGAGGCACGTGATGGTCGCCCATGCGAGTGCGATGACCCCGCAAAAGCGTCGAAACGAGAGGTGCATGATCAAAGCTCCAAAAGGCGTGGTCAGAAGGCTTGAGACAGGGCCTGGGGCGTCGTGGGGGAGAGGGGGATGTCGTTCAGGAGGGCGTGGTCGTGTCGAGACAGGCAAGGATGCCACGGGACGCAGCCAGCCGAGTGGCCTTCGCTGCCGGCGTGGCACCGGCCTTCGCGGCCGCGTCGGCGAGGGACGTGTAGATGGCCTTGGCCTCGGCTCGCTTGCCCTGACGCAAGAGCGACTCGGCGCAGGCCAGCCGGGCATCGGCGATCGCGGCCAGGGCCGCCTTGTCGGAGACTCCGCTTGCGGCCGCCAAGGCTTGGCACGCCTCGGGAGTGTGAATCCTGCCGAGCCCGTCGGCTGCGGCCACGGCCGTCCGTGAGTCGCCCGAGAGCAGGGCCGCGATCGCCGGGACGGAGGCCGCGTCGCCACGGCCTGCCAGCGACGAGATCATGCCGATCTTCAGGTCGCCCTGCGCGGCCCCGAGCGCCTTTCGCAACGCCTCGGCCGCCTCGGCCGCGGGGATTCGCTCGAGCGCGAACCGTGCCATGTGCGAATGCTCCTTCTCGGGCAGCAAGGCGGCCAGGCTCGGCACGGAGGCAGCGGTGCCGATCAGCGACAGCTTGCGACAGACATACTCCTTGGCGGCGCGAGAGGTGCCTGCACCGAGCAGCGAGGCCAGACGCTTTTCCAAGTCGGCGCGCGCGGCCGGATCGGCGTGGGCGGCCACCACGGCGGCGTCGATCGGCTGGAAGGCGGCGGTGTCGCCGCCCCAGTCGAAGGCCTTCAGGATTTCAAACGGCTTGTCGAGACTGGCGGGATC
>JBIKNV010000384.1:0-3450 GCA_044358475.1 Pirellulales bacterium
TCGAGCCCGTGGGCCATCGTGACTCGCTGCCCGTGGTCGGTGATCGCGATGTAGGAAAGCCCGCGCTCGATCGCCGCCCGGACCATCTCCCCCAGCGTCGCCTCGCCGTCAGTGGCAGTGGTGTGCATGTGGAGGTCACCGCGGATGTCGTCGATCGTGACGAGCGTCGGGAGTTCGTCCCGTTCGGCCAGCCCGATCTCGTCCCCCCCCTCGCGGATCTCGGGCGGAATCCAGGGCAGTCCGACGGCTCGGTAGACGTCCTGCTCCGTACGGCCGGCAACGGCTGCACCCTTCACCGGCTTGGCATCGGCGTCGGCACCGGCAACCAGACGAAACACGCCGTATTCATTGATCGTGAGCTGCCGCTCACGGGCCCGCGACCGCAGCCGCACGTTGTGATCCTTCGAGCCGGTGAAGTATTGCCACGCCGATCCAAACGAGTCGTGCTCCACCACACGGAGATCGATCTGCACGCCCCGCGGCCCCTGCACGCTCACTTTCGTATCGCCGCGCAGGAGTAGATCGCCGCACTCCCCCCAGGCCTGGAGGTGATCCATCACGGCGGCAGCGTCGCCACTATCGACGAGAATGTCGACGTCACCCACCGTCTCCTGGCCCCGCCGCCAGCTGCCCGCCCCCTCGACCTGCCGTACGGCCGTGCACTCCCGCATCCATGCCAGGAGCGACTGCACGATCGCATCCGCTTCCTCCCACAACAGACGGTCGTGCTCCGGGCTCTTCGCAAAGCCGATGTTTTCCAGGATGGCCGCCTGCGTCTTTTCGCCAAATCCCTTCACGTCGCGAACGCGACCCTCGCGGCAGGCCTGCTCCAAGGCATCAAGGGAATCGACCCGCAGTTCGTCGACGAGGGCTTTCACTTTCTTCGGGCCCAGGCCCGGCACCCGCATCAGCTTGAACACGACGGCCGGAACCTTCGCCTCCAGATCGTCGAGTAACGGCAGCCGCCCCGTATCGAGCAATGTCTCGATCTTGCCGGCCAGGTCGGCCCCGATCCCATCGATGTCGGTGAGCTTCCGGTCCGGATCGGACCGTAAGCTCGCCAGCGACTCGACCATCACGGAAATGGTGCGGGCAGCATTCCGGTAGGCCCGCACACGAAACACGTTGCCCCCCTGGTATTCCAGGAGGTCGGCCACGTGGTCGAACACGGCACTAATGTCGCTGTTGGTCACGGTGCCCGGCTTTCAGATGCGGCCGCCACTGGTCGGCGGACCGCTGGACACCGCTGCCGGTCGAAAAAACCCGTTACTGCTGGGAACGGATCGGCAGGGCGGCCGTCGGGTAGCCGCCAGACGTACGGCCCGAAGCATACGCGGCAGGCTCGGGCGAGGAAACCATGGGCTGCCAAGACATGGCTGTCGCCTGGCTCGGATGCCAAGCGGAAGTCGGCTGGACCATCGGCTGCGCCTGCGTGGTATGGCCCGTCGGCTCGAGCAGTTTGGGGAAGGCTCCCGTGGCAGGTCCCGGACCGGCACCCGGCACCACGGGCATGCGGTTGCCACTATTCACGCCCCCCTGAGCCGGTGCGGCTGACGGCCAAACAGGCGACAGTGACGGCGCGGCGGAAGGCTGCGGCTGCGGAGTTCCGGTAGCAGGCGACTGGCCGTTGCCAGGGACACCGGCGCCATTCACGCCGTTGAGCGAGTGTGCGCCTCCATTGACACCGTTCTGCGGTGCCGTCCGCGGTAGCTCCGGTATCGGCCGCAGCGAGGGAGTCGGCGTAAGCGTCGGCGGGGCAGTGGGCTGTGGCTGGGTCTGCTGCGGCGCGGGCGCCGCGAATGTGCCGCTCTGCGGAACCACCTGCTGGAACGTTGACTGCGGTGCGGTCTGGGGCGGCAGGGAGGGAGCCGCAAAGCTCGACTGCCCGGGCACGAATTGCTGGGGCACGTCGGCACCGGCTGCGCCCCACGCCTGCGGCGAGGTCTGCACCGGCGCGGCGAACGGACTTGCTCCGGGCGGAGCGGCCGGGTATTGAGTCGGGTAGGTGGTCGGGGCTGCGTAGCCCGGCTGCATCTGGACGTACTTCGTCGAGTAGACGGCCCGGTACTGCGTGACCGGCACGCTCACCGGCTGCTGCTGGTAGCTCGTAATCGGCTGCATGCACTCGACCGTGCAACCGGTGCATGGATCGATCTCACACGACGGCTTGTACGTTGTCACGGGAACGCATTGATACTTGGTCTGGTACGTCGTCTCCGGCACGTAACTCACCTGCTGCACCGGCACCATCACCGGTGGGGGCGGGGCGGGCACGGGCGCAAAGGCCGGAGCGACGGCATAGGCCGGTGGAGCCTTCCGGAAGCAGGATTGGCAGCCGGCGAAGAGGCCCGACATACAGCACTGTGCACTGCAAGGCCGCGCTCCTCCGACCACTGCACCGCCGGCCAGCAGCACAACCATCATCACACGCCGGGTCACCATCGCTCACTCCTCGAAAGGTGTTTCGGTGGCCCGCCCGGATCGGGCGAATCCACGACACCCAAGACTAGGTTGCGCAGCGGTGCGCACACCGAAAAAAATCGGGGCGGACTTTCGTGAATTCGCTTTTCCGTCCCGGCACAACCGTCGCGGAACGCACGATCGTCACGATCGTGACGTCTGTCGCCCTGATCGCCGCTCCTCGAAGAGGTCGTAGAGATGAAACAAGGCCTCACGAAGATTCGGCGCATGCCGCGCAAAGGCGTCACGAATGTCGTCGTCACCGATGACAGAGCCCAGCCAGACGGTGGCCTCCGGCAGCTGCCGCACGATCGCCGCGAGCACCTCGGCGGTGGGGTCGCAGCGAAGAAGCACCGGGAGCCCGGCCGGGCCGTGGCTCGTCACTAGGAGCCGCCCCCCCCGTCGCCGGGCCGCCAGTCGGGTCGCCCAGCCGGCCACCCGACCGAGTCGCTCCCAGCTGTCAACACAGACCAGACTCGCCGGCGAAGCCGCGATGACCGACCCGACCGACGCGGCGGCGTCGCGCCAGGGGCCGACGCCGAGCCTGCGGAGCACCGACAACCGCCCATGGGCAGCCGCCTCCTCATGGAGTCGGGCCAGCAGTGTCGACTTGCCGCTTCCGTGTGCCCCTTCGATCGCGGCCCGTCCCCCCAACTCGTCGAGGCGAGCAAGCAGGGCGGCGAGATCGACCGGCCGCCCCGCGGCGTCGAGCGGCACGATCCCTCCCGGTCGTGTAAACCGCGTGGCAAACGGGTTGACCGCCGCCATCAGGCCTCCGCGTCGGCCGCGGTTCGGGCGGCGAGCCGTTGGGCCGGCGGAATCGTTCCCACGTCGAAGACGTGCTCCGACACAAAGTCGCGGCCGCCGGCAAAGAAGATCCTCACTCTGACACACCACCGCACCTTCACGATCACGCCCTCGTACGAAAGCGGACTGGCGGGCAGATCGGTGCCAAACGATCCCTCCATCGTAGCGGGTGGGATCAATGCC
>JBIKNV010000385.1:0-3448 GCA_044358475.1 Pirellulales bacterium
GAATTGCCCTTGATCACGGTGCCGGAGTAACTGCCGGGAGCGAGCACGACGCCGTGGGTATTGGGCCCGCCGCTCACATAGTCCCACGGGTTTGTCGCGCCCTCGCGGCCGATCGTGTTGTCGTGGATGCTGAGGCCACGGACCGGGCCGGCGACCTCGATGCCGAAGGCTCCGTTGCCGTGGATCGCGTTGCCTTCGATCACCGTGCCTGAGTAAGTGATCGTGCCACCGGCGGTCTTGGCGGCGATCTGGATGCCGTCATAGACGTTGTCGGTGATCTCGAACCCGCGGAGGTGCGAATGCTGCGACTCCTTGTCGAAGACCACGCCGCTGCCGGTGAACCGACGGATCGAGCCGCCCGCGGACAGGCGGACCGTGACCTGATCCGCCACGGCGAGCCCGTCGGCGGCGGCCCCGAAGCCGCTGCCGTCGAGATGGACGGCAGCCGCGAAGGACGCGGTCTGTGCCGACGCGATGGCGATGCCGCCGAGCGGCCGCGAGGCCCCCACCGCGCCCGCCACCGTGATCGTGTCATCACCGGCGTCGAGCGAGAGCGGAAATGCCGTGTCAACGCTGGAATCGATCCGGCCGGTGAACTGGATCGGGCCGCCGCTCCCAGCGCCATCGGCTCCCGAGGTCTGGATCGTCACGGCGCCCGTGAGCGTCGTGTCGCCGGCGACGGAGAAGATCGCATTGTTTGTCGTGTAGATGCCTGCCAGGGTGGTGGCGTCGCCGAACCGCTGGCCGCCCGTCGTGCTGACCGACACGGTTGCTGTTGTGCCGCCGGTGTCGGTCGTGAGGCTGGCAAGCGGCCGCATCGCGCCGACGGGCCGGATGAACTCGGTCTGCGACGATGACTCGACGGCGAGCGGCTGGTGGCCGCCGGCTGCCGAATCGACCGTGCCGCTGAAGGTCACCGCGCCGGTGCCGGCGGAGACGGTCACCGCACCGGCGAGCGTCGTCGCACCGGCCACGAAGAACTCACCTCCACCGGTGGTGTAGGCACCCGAGAGGATCGCGTTTTGGCCATACCGCTGGCTGCCCAGCGTCGTCACCGACTCCAGCTGCACGCTCGACAGGCCGCCGCTCGGCCGCACCCGCAGATAGCCTGTGGCCACGTCGAACATCACGTCGTAGCCGTTGTAGAAATTGAGGCCGGTGTTGACGCTGTTGCCCGTGGAGGCGGCGCTGCCTGAGGTGGTGAAGTCGATCGTATCGACCGAGGCTTCGCTGCCGGCGACGAAGCTCCAGTTGAAGGACGGCGCTCCGGGCAGAGGAAACACACCGGTGAACGTCGTGCCATTCGTGACCATTCCCCCGCTGACGAATTCGTCTCCGGGGAGCCTCGAATGAACCGGGTAGTGGATCGTCATCGTCGGTGCGCCGCTGTCGATCAGTGTCTCAATCGTGCCGAGATCGAACGTGTTTCCGCCACCGTCTCGAGAGAGCGAATACTCGCCCGAAAACGCGAACTGCTCGTAGGCCTGCCGTCGGAACGCCGCGCCGTTGGGATTCGGATAGAGCAGGCCATCGATCTCGGTGAGCGGGATGGCCGTGGGGAACTGCCCGCGGAGCTCATCGGTGATGCCGACCACCACCCGTGGCGGCGTGCCGAGCGGGCCGAGCTGCACCACGAATCCGCTCGACAGATTGCCCGGCAGCTGGAGGAGCGGATTGGTCACCTGCACGGGAGGGTCGACCTGGCCTCCCCGGGGCTTCGCGATCCCGAACGACGCGCCAAAGTCGCCGAAGAAATGGCCTTCGATCGGCGGACTGCTGGCGGTCGAGAAATCGAACGACGCGCCGGTCTTGTCGTTGCCGCCGCTCGTGATGGCGGCGATCTGCACGGCACCGCCGGTCGAGACCGTCTGCGAGCCGCTGCCGAGCGTCAGTACGGCATTCGTCGCCAGGCCATCGAAATAGTTCCCGGACGTGTATTGGTTTTCCATGACCGCGGCATTGGCCGAGGGCGTGACACCCTGCCACCACTCCGGGTTGTAGCCAGCCCAGAAGCCTGCGCCGCCGGTGTCAAACTCATACATTCGCGCTGGATTGTCGCCGATTGCCACCTCGATGCCGTACTTGTCCTCGATGCCACCGTCGGGCTTCGTGTACGGCAGATAGTGAAGCGGGATCGGGCGGCTCTGGCTGGTATCGGATGAGAGCACAAGCGGCCGCACGGCCCGCGTCTCGAGGCTCTCCAGCGGTACCGCAGCCCCGACGGCCGCTTCGAAGATGGTCGAGCCAAGCGCCGTGACTGTGAGCGATTGGCCGCCAGAAGATTGGCCGTCCACGGCACCCGTGATCGTCACATTGCCCGAGCCGCCATCGATCTCGACGTCATTGACCAGCCGTACGACGGCATCGAGCCTGACGCCGCCGAGGCCGCGGATAGCACTTGAGACCACGAGCGGCCCGGTCGCGACCGCGGCCTGCACGGAGCCGGTGGCGACCGCGCTGGTCTCGAACGCGATCGATCCGATTTCCGCCATCTCGATATCGGCGTCGAGCGTACCTGCCGTGAAGACGAAGCCTCCCGCGCCGGTGTTGCCGCTCACGATGACATCGGTCACGGTGGCCGGGTCGAACTGCTGCGCGGAGGAGAACGACCGGTTCGCGGCCACCTCGATGCGACCAAGATTCGTCCGCATGTAGGCGGTGGCACCGCCGGTCACGGTGATCAGGAGATCGTCGAGCACCTGCACGGCAACGACCGACGACGGGGCCGCGGGAATGACGGCGTTTGACAGCGCGGAGAAGGGGCCCGGGCCAACCTCATTGATCGCTGCGACTCGGAAGCGATAGGAGGCGCCATTGACGAGCCCGGTTGCCAGATACGTTGTGGCCGTTGTGCCGGTGTTTTCGTTGAGAATGATCGTCGTCGAACCGACCTCGGCTTCAATGCGGTACCCGGTGATGGAGCCGCCACTGTCGGCTGGCGGCTGCCACGAGAGCGTCGCACTGGCGTCACCCGCCACCGCGATGAGACCACCAGGAGCACCGGGATCGAATTCCGGAACCACCGTCCCGCTTGCCGCCGACCAGGGGCCGGTGCCGACGCCGTTGATGGCGGCCACCTCGAACGTGTAGCCGCTGCTGCTGGTGAGCCCGGTGACGGTGTAGGACGTGGCGGAAGAGAACGTGTTTGGCGTCGCGACCGTCCAGGAAAATCCGCCGTTGGTGGAGAAGCGGACGGCATAGCCGTCGATCGCCTCACCGCCCGTGGTCGTCGGGGCTGTCCACGCGAGCGCCACCGATTCATAGCCCGGCTGCCCCTGCACGTTCGTGGGGGCGCCCGGCACCTGTCTCGCGACGGAGCCGGTATAGGTGCGGTTCGATGTGGCCACGGCATTGGGTTGCGCGGTGACCGTCACCGTGAATGAGTAGTGCCCAGGTGTGGTCGGCGTCCCCGCGAGTTCGCCGCTCGTGCTCAAGGCAAGGCCTTCGG
>JBIKNV010000052.1:0-11110 GCA_044358475.1 Pirellulales bacterium
CGAGGCGAATTCCTCTCGCCACGACTGCTCATCGTCCACCGTGACGACATCGCGATCGAGAAGCAAGCCCGCGGCTCCGCCTTCGATGCCCCGCTCGTTCCTCTCGCGGCGATCGGCCACTACCGTCCGCTGACGGGCATGGGAGGCAGGATTCGTACGCAGGGCACCGTTACCTTCTCCGATCCGGGGCAGTTTCTCTACTTGCAGGAAGGCCCCACCGGCGTCCGTGTGCAGACCGAATCGCCCGAGCGGTTTGCAGCGGGCGACCAGGTCGAGGTGTCGGGTTTTGTTGAGACTCGCGGTCGTGTGGCGGGAATCGTCGAGGCGACCATTCGCCGCACCGCCACCGGCCCGTCACCGGTGCCGCTAACCGTCGATCCGACGGTTATTCTGCGGATCAACGCCGACGCCTCCCGCACCGGTCAGATGGCAGAGCCCGGCGACTATCAGGGCTGCCTCGTCACGTTTCCTGCCGAGGTCGTCGATCTGCAGCGGTCGGGCATGGGGGGCGTCGTGCTGCTGGCGGCGGGAGAGACAAGCCTCACGGCGGTTGCCAAGCCCGACGTTTTCGAGCAGTTGCGATCGATCGAGCCCGGCAGTTCGGTGCAGGCGACCGGCATCATCCAGTTCGCGGCGAGCGAAGACGACGACCGCCTCCAGTTGGCTCGCCCGTTCGTGGTCGGCAGGCTCGAATTGCTCGTGCGGTCGGCAAACGACTTCGTCGTGACCCGCGCTCCAAGCTGGTGGAAACCGCATCGTCTGGCTGCCCTGCTGGCGGCGGTGGCCGCCGTAGCCGCCGTGGCCAGCGGTTGGGTCGTCCTCCTACGGCGAAAGGTTGCCCAGCAACTGGCCCTCATCGAATCGAAACTCCAGGCCGAAGCCGCCACGGAGGAACGGCAACGGATTGCCCGCGAGTTTCACGACACACTGGAACAGGGGCTCGCTGCCGTGTCGCTTCGACTCGACGTGGCGGCCTATACGGCGGCCGACGATCGGTCACGGCACGTGCTGCAGCAGCAGCGGCAGCTGCTCTCGGGCCTGCAGACCGAGACCCGCGACTTTCTCTGGGATCTCCGCGACCCGGTGCATGTCGAGGGCACGCTCGAAGAGTCGCTCGCCCTCCAGCTGCGTAACCTCGAGGAGCTTTCGGCGATCCCGCTGCATCTTGAAATGAAGAGCCGCCCGGCGACGCCTCCCCGCGTTACCCACTACCACCTTTTGCGGATCGTCCGCGAAGCGGTGAACAATGCCATCAAGCATTCCCAGGCCAGTCGCATCACCGTGCAGGTCGACGGCCGGGCGAAGTCGCTCGAGATCACGGTACGAGACGACGGCACAGGATTCGACGTCGCAGGCCGCTCCCACGCGGAAGGCCACTTCGGCCTCCGTGGCATGCAGGAGCGGGCCCGCCAGATCGGGGCGACCTGCGTGATCGAGAGTGAGCCTGAGGCCGGCACGTGTGTCAGGCTTTTCCTGCCGGCAGCGCATGCCGGTTTAGGCAATGGCTGCCGACCGGCGCACGCTTCATAGTGAGGGCATGAGCGATATGCGTTCCATCCGCCTCTTGATTGTCGATGACCACCCGGTCTTTCGCGAAGCGCTGGCCCACGCGTTGGCTGCGGCGCCCTACTTCACGGTGGTCGCCCAGGCCAACAGCGGCAGCGAGGCTGTGCGGCTGTGGAAAGCGCATCGGCCCGACGTGACGCTCATGGATGTCAGCATGGAGGGGGTCGACGGCGTGGCAGCGGTGGAGGGCATCCGCCGAGAGGCCCCCGACGCCCGCGTGCTCATGCTCACCTCGTCGAATGCCTCGGAAGATGCCGGAGCAGCTCTGGGTGCGGGTGCAGCCGGTTACATAACCAAGAGCGTCGGCTTCGTCGAGTTGATGGACGCCATTCGCGAGGTGCATGCGGGTGGCCGGCCGGTCGCCCCGACGCTGGCCAAGCGACTGGAGACACGGGAAAAGAGTCCGCTTTCGTTGCGGGAGATGGAGGTGCTCGAACTGCTTCGTGACGGCCTCTCGCAGGATCAGATTCATCACCGGCTGGCGATCGCCGACCGGACGGTGCGGGTGCATGTGGCCGCGATCAAAGAGAAACTCGGCGCTGCATCGACCGCCCACTGCGTGACACGAGCCTTTGAGTTGGGCATTCTCAGCCCCTCCACCCGCCGCGGCGGGGCGGCTCTTGTGGGCAGCCCCCGGTCCGGTCGATAACTCGCTGCGGCGATGGTCGCCCACCTTCCTATTTAGGCAATGGCGGAAGGGCGATGACTGGCTAAAAACCTTCCAATGTGAGAGAAACCTTCGGCGTCTAAGTTCGCCAGAGCGAGTTCTGTTGGAGGTGATCATGGCGAGGTGGGAGGCAACGCATCCCGCACCAAGGTTGGCCTCTGGATGATGGTCGGCAATTCGATCAATTCCCGCCATGATGTGGTCCGCCACACCAATCTCAAGATCAACGACTCGATCGCTGACAAAGGCTTCGAGAGCGGTCACCGGGGCGGAGCCCAATTCGCCATGTGCGATGGCTCCGTCCGCTTCATTCTCGACGCGATCGAGTTCAACAAAGGCTCCCTGCCGGGGGAGTACGGATTCGAAATGAGCAGCGGTGACGCTGCCGTCACGACGAACGTCGGATATACGAAGTCGAGCAGCCTCGGCGTCTACCAAAAGCTGAGCATTCGCGACGACGGCCATGCCACGACGGATTTCTAGTGAGATGAAATGCATGTCACTCGTCTTCATGCTTCTCGCAACCATGGCCCTTGGCTGCGGCCGCCGCGGGATGGAATCGAAGGTGTCGGGCACCGTGACCGTTGCGGGCAAATCCACGCCGGGGGGCGTCGCCCCAGGGCTCGAGTATATTCACATTCCCGAGGCCTACTCGGGTCCAACATCGCCCCTCCGGCACTCGGTGAAGCCGGGCCGCAATGTGATCGACATCGACCTTCCCGCCGCAGCTCCGCGCACCCCGAAGTGATCGCCGGTATTGGGGCCGAGTGCCAAAGGTGCTTCGTTCATGAGAAACCTCGTGCGACCTTTCATCGCAGCAGGGCTGCTCGTTTTCGGAACGTCCGGAACGTCGCCTGCCTCCGATTCCCCACGTGAATTCCACGTCGCAATCGATGGCGACGATGCCCACGCGGGATCGATGAGTGCCCCTTTTGTGTCACTCGAACGCGCCCGGGATGCGGTGCGCGACCTGAAGCGGGGGGCTGATGGTCTGCCTGCGGGCGGTGTGCGGGTCATCGTGCATGGCGGCATTCACTCGAGGAGCGCCGTCTTCGAGCTCTCAGCCGAGGACTCCGGCGCCCCGGATGCACCGGTTGTCTATGCCGCCGCTCCCGATGAGAACCCGATCCTGTCCGGCATGGCGGCCTTGCGGCCCGAGTGGTTTATGCCGGTTTCAGACCAGAAAATCCTGAGCCGGGTGATCGACCCGGCCGCCCGTGAGCGATTGCTGCAATGTGATCTGCGGGCCCATGGCATCACCGACTATGGCCTACTCAGTCGCCGCGGCCACGATGTCACGCGGGCGGAGATCACGAAGACGCCACCTCCGGAACTGTACGTCAACGGCACAAGGATAACGCGGGCCCGGTGGCCAAACCCAGACGATCATTTCCCCCAGTTCCTCCGCGGTGTCCAGCAATCCCGCCATGGCGTCGTGGGCCGTGCGGGCATCATGGATCCGGGGCCCACCGCAGATGACAACGATTTTCTCGACCGCGGGGGGACCATCCGGTATGCGTTTGACCGCCCTGAGTCTTGGAAGCTGGCCGAAGACATTTGGCTGTCGGGTGTGTTTTCGTGGAGTTGGCAGTGGTCCTTCAATCGCGTGGCCGCGATCGACCTGCCTTCCAAAACGATCACACTGCGCTATGGCGAGAGAAGCGGAATCACCGACCAGTATTCACATGACTATTTCTTCGCCGAGAACCTGCTCGAGGAGATCGATCAGCCAGGCGAGTATTTCCTGGATCGCACGGCGGGCATTCTTTTCCTTCTGCCCCCGGACGGCTTCGGCGACGGCGACATCTGCCTTTCGATGCTGGCGGCGCCGCTGGTCCGTCTTGCGAATTCATCACACGTTCGATTTGAAGGACTCACGCTCGACGGCGGCCGTGCCGGTGGAATCGTCTGCTCCGGTGGGGAGGGCGTTCTGATCGATCGCTGCGAGATCCGCAACGTGTCTGCCACCGGCGTGGCCCTTCAGGGCAGGAACCACGGCGTTCGCGGCTGCCATATTCATCATGTCGGGGGTACGGGAGTCAGCCTCTCAGGCGGTAACAGTGAAACCCTCACCCCCGGTAGCCTGTTCGTCGAAGACAGTGAGATTCATCATTTTGCCTGGCTCGACCGGGTGTATGCACCTGCCGTGCTCCTTGGCTTCCGCAGCGTCGGCAGCCGCGTGGCGCACAACCGGATCCACCACGGCCCCCATGTGGCGGTCATCGTCTACGGCAACGACCATCTCCTCGAATACAACGACATCGGCCACGTTGTCGAAGACTTCACCGACATGGGCGCCGTCTATGCAAACCTCGGGGCTCGGCCCCTGGAGCGGGGCACGGTTATTCGCCGCAACTATTTCCACGACATCGGCCAGCACCACCACCTGCAAAACGGCGTCTATCCGGACAACGGTACGATGGGCTGGCTGATCGAGGAGAACGTGTTCCATCGGATCGGCGGCCGCGGTGATGCCACAAACTGCCGGGCGGTGAACAACAACACCGGCGCCCATATCGTCACCCGCCACAACGTGTTCATCGACTGCACGATTCCGTATCTGATGGGAACGTTTTGTGCCCCGTTCCACGACAAAAACGTGACCGGTTGGGAGGACTATTTCCGTAGCCACGATCTTTCGCGGCTGCCGCACGCGCGGAAATACCCGGAACTTCTCCGGTTCTGGCAGGAGGCGCGGCAGTACCCCGACACCAATCGTTTCGAAGGCAACATCATCTATAACCCGACCGTGCCACTCTTGCAGTCCTATGGGAAGCTCGCGATGCGTGATGGTGCGATCATCGAGCAGGGGGGCACGCTGGCGGCGGCGCACAATTGGATCACGACAGATGATCCGGGCTTCCTCGACGCCTCGTCCGGCAACTTCGGGCTGCGACACGATGCCGAGGCAACCCGCCGCATACCTGGCTTTCCCAGAATCGATTTCGACGCGATCGGCCCGCGGAAACGCTAGCGTGTACACGCCTTGCACGTTGCATGAACGAAACTGTCGGGGAATGATTTCCATGCTTCTCGCCGAAGCTTCGCCGTATTGAATCATTGCTGGATTGCATGCATTGCCCTCACAAGGAGACCCCGCTGTGTCGCGCCTATCACGTCGTCGTTTGCTCGCCTCGGCTGGTGCCGCCATCACGATCCAGGGGATGGCGGCCTGTCGGGGCGATGACGCTGCGTCCGCGGTCGCACCCGCACCGCCGTCCGGCAAGAAGCCTGATCCGTATCGTGATGCCGTGCTCGTGGACGGTGAGCCTCCATTGCCGGGAGAAGGTGCGTTTACGTTCGTTGCTCTCCCCGACACACAGAACTACTCACAGAGCTTTCCCGAGCTATTTACAGCCCAAACGAAATGGATTGTCTCCCAGCGGAAATCGCGGCGGATCGCCGGCGTGTTTCATCTCGGTGACATCACAAACCGCAACATCCTTGAGGAATGGGACAACGCGCTGCAGTCCATGAAGGTGCTCGACGACGCGCAACTCCCCTACTGCATGGTGCCCGGCAATCATGACTATGGTGCCAAGGGAGGTGCGGCTGATCGCACCACGCTCCTCAACGACCACTTCCCCATTGCCACACAGGCGAAGCGGCCGGGCTGGGGCGGCGTCTACGACAAGGAGCCCGACAGGGTCGACAACACCTTCCAGTTCATGGAGGCAGCGGGGCGGAAGTTTCTCATCCTGGGCCTCGAGTTCGGGCCCCGCAGGGATGTCGTCCGCTGGGCGAACGAGATCGCCGGCGACCACCCCTACCACGAGATCATCCTGCTGACACACGTTTTCATCTACCACGACGACACGCGGTATGACTGGCAGAAATTCGGAGGCAAACAGTCGTGGAACCCACATAGCTATGGGGTGGCGACAAAGTTCGGCGATGACGTGCATGATGGTGAGGAGTTGTGGCAAAAGCTTGTCTCCCGACACAGAAACTTCATTTTGACGATGAACGGCCACGTGCTCGGGGACGGCCTCGGTCGTCTCTCCACCATCGCGCATGGACGGGAGATTCCCCAGCAACTCGTCAATTTTCAGATGCGGCCGAACGGAGGCGACGGCTGGCTGCGGCTTGTCGAAATGCGTCCCGACGGGACGGCTTGGACATACGACTACTCGCCAACGCGCGGGCAGCGGAACGAGTCGCCGCAGAATCAGTTCACGTTTGGCGTGCCGGCCATCGGTGCGTGAGGCCCGTTCACGTTCGGGGCAAGGACCCTCGGACGCCGAGCGAACGGGCGGCACCTTCCTATTTAGGTAATGGCGGCGAACGCCGGGGCTGTCTAGCATCCGCTCGAGAGAAAACCTTTTCTTTCGTCCGGAGCGGGCGACGCTCGTGGGGGACGGCATCCGACCCGAAAACTGCGGAGGTGATCATGAACAAGCGTTTCAAGAGCACGGGCTTCAAGAACGAGGGCTTCACACTCGTCGAGCTCCTCGTGGTCATCGCGATCATCGGCACGCTTATCGGCCTGCTCCTGCCGGCCGTGCAGGCGGCTCGTGAGTCGGCCCGGCGGAGCACCTGCTCCAACAACTTCAAGCAGATCGGCCTCGCGATGCACAACTACGAGTCGGCCCGAAAGCACCTGCCGCCGTCGAAGTGGGGGCCAACGAGCAGCGTGCCAGCCGGCACCCTCACGGCATCCTGGGGAGCTCCGAGCTGGCTGCCGAGCCTCGGGACCAATGGGTATGCGGGAGGCGGCTGGCTGAGTGGGTTTGTTGCGACGCTTCCGTACTCGGAAGGTGCCGATCTCTACGAACAGATCATGGGTTCCGGCTCACCACCGGCAGTCAACACCTCGGCGGCGGCATATCAGGCACAACCACCGTACCTGCTTTGCCCGTCCGACATTCCTCGTTTTAGAGACGTCAGCCCGGCTTCAGGCCAGACCAATTACCTCTTCTGCATTGGTGACCAGGTCCAATATATGAATGCGGACTGGTCCGTCGGCGGCTACGAGCAGCGCGGCCTCTTCGGCTTCAACAGCAATACGCGATTGAACAAGGTCACCGACGGGCTCTCCAAGACCCTTGCTCTTTCGGAGTGCACACGGCCCGAAGGCACGGCAGATGTCGCATCCAACACCACCTCAGCGAACTACTCTCAGCAAGGACATTCGCCAACGGGCTGCAATGGTGTTTGGAATGGCAATGGGTTTACGAATAGTGCATCGCTTGCCGCTCGTAGCCGATCGCTCGGCTTTGCCTGGCAGCATGGCGGAGAGAACATCATCAACTTCAACACCGTGCTGCCACCGAACGGTCCGGTCTGTAATCAACAATGGAACCAAGGCACGGGAGTCCAGCCGCCGCGGAGTCGCCACCGTGGGGGAGTGCAATGCCTGTTCGCCGACGGTCACGTCGCTTTCGTAAGTGAAAACATTTTCACGGGCAATCTCTCGCAGTGGCCGATGCCCGGAATCAAACCGGGCGTGAGTGGCTACACAAACCCGTCGAGCCCCTATGGTGTCTGGGGTGCCTTGGGAACCAAGGCCGGCGGCGAAGTCACGGAGGTGCCGTAATGGACAGGCGTGTCATCTGGAAGTCCACGGTGTGTCTCACGCAGGTGATCGCACTCGGGATGCTGCTCGTAGGGTGCTCCCGCTATGTCGAGGACAAATGGAGCCGTGACTGGCCGAAGCGTTTTCCAACCAGTGGGATCGTGGAACTCGACGGCAAGCCCTTGGAAGGGGCGACGGTTGTCTTCTTCACCGTCCGAGAGGACAAGGGCAACAAGCCGTACACCGCCGTCGGGGTTACCGATTCGACAGGGCGATTCTCCTTGAAGACGTTTCGCCCCGGCGACGGCGCCGTTGCAGGAGCCCACTCCGTGATGATCGAGAAAACGTCAGGTGGCGTCAAAACATCGCCCGAGGAGGCAACTCCGAAGGTTGTTTCACACCTCCCCAGTCGGTACGCGCGGCAGGCAACTTCCGGCCTCACCGCCGAGGTCACCCAGAACGGGCCGAACGACTTCGCGTTTCGGCTCGAGTCAAAGTGAGTTGGCGGCGGTGATGCAGCAACACAGTATGCGGCTGGCCGCGGCGTTGGCTCTGGTTCTCGGCGGAGTGGTTTCCGCCTTGATCGCGGCCGACCCGCCTGCCACTGCTCCGCTGATTCAAGGCGGCGACTTCGAGGCGTTGTTCACCACGGTCGCCGACATCACCGATCGCTGGACCGCCTGGGGCATCGACACCCAGCGGGTCATTCCCGGAATGACCCGCGATGAGACCAATCCGCATGGCGGCAGGGCCTCCCTGCGAGTGTTCAGGCCTGCCGATCCGCGGGAGTGGCGGGGTGTCGTCGTCAACTCTCCGTTCAAGAACGCCCTGCAGCCCGAGCCGCACACCCGCTACACGCTCTCCTTTTTCGCTCGTGCCGATCGCCCGGGGCCGATCCGGGTGGCTGTGGCCTCGTATCGCAGCGTCCGGCCGATCGAGCAGGGGCCTCAGATTGCGACGCATGATTTCGAAGTCGGCAACGGCTGGACCGAGTGTCGACTTTCATTCACATCCGACGTCGACTTCTATGCCGATGAAGCCCGGCATATCTATGTCGCTTTCTTCCCAGCCGTAGATGCAGCTGCCCTCAACGCAGACAAAACGCTCTGGCTCGATGACATCGCGATCAACGCCACGCAGCTGGGTGATAACGCACCACGGATCGTGAACCCGGCCTCGCTCGACGTGCCCCCCTTACCGCTGCGCCTCGACTCAGGCGCGACTCTCGATCTCCAGATCGACGCGGCAAAAAGGATTCGTCCTGTCAACCGACTGGCGAACGGCGTGGCGATCGCCGGCCTCGCCCGCTGGAACGGCCCGTTCGCCAACACCGGTGAGTACGTCCTGCCGAAGGCCGCCGAAAGCAGGGTCCGCGATCTGCGAATCCCATTTTCCCGGTTCTACGGACTCACCGACGACGAGCCCTTCGGGAGCGTCGAAGCCGCACTCGACAAAGCTGCCGAATTGCTTGACAGGCTCGGCATTCCGCACGACACCACGGCGCTGGAGCTCGAGGGCGTGCTTGCCAACTCGCGACTCTCGCCCGCCGAGTGGCGGCGGGCCGTCACGCATGCTCGCGACAAGAAGCTGCGGTTTCGCCACTGGGAGATTGGCAACGAGGTCTACGTCTCGATCTGGGGTGCGGGAGGCAAGGCCTTTGCATCGCCGGCCGACTATGCCAATCACGTCATCGCCGTGAGCCGGGCGATCAAGGAGGTGCAGCCCGATGCCCGGGTCGGCATCTCGATCAAGCCCGATCACATCGCCTGGGGCAATCGCTTGCTCGTGCAGACGGCCGGCCACTACGACTTTGTCTGCCCGCACTTCTACGACTTCAGCAAGGCCCGCAAGACAGCGTTCGAGGATGTCGTGATTACGAGCAACCACGCCCAGCTCGATGAGGCGCGGCAGTTGAACGCGTTGCTGCAGGCCTACAATCCCCACCGGCCCGTCTCGATCTACGACACCGAGTGGGGCCTCCATTCAGAGGCGGCAAACGGCGGCAAGGCCTGGGCCGAGCCGCGGAATGCTAACCTCCTCGGCACGCTCTACCGGGCCGTAAGGCTGCTCTACTACGCCCGCGAAGACGTGGTCGAAGGAGCCGCCGGCTGGAACCTTTTTTCCACGAGCCATAACCCTGGCTTTCTGCTGGTCGCAAGCGACAAGCCTGATCAGCGCTCGATGCTCTTTTGGCTCTACCACCATTTCAGCCGTCACCTCGGCGACGACGTCGTTTCGATCACGGGGCAATGCCCGTACCATCCCGACCCGCAAGATGCCGATGCCCCGGGCTTTCCGCTCACGCCGGTGATGGCCACGCTCTCGGCCGACTCAAGCCGGCTCTTTGTGATGATCGTCAACGGCTCATGGGAGCGGGACGTGCCCACCCGCCTCCGCTTCGCCGGCTTCGCGCCGCGAGCCTGCGCTGCCGTGCTGTTGCGGCATGACGATCTCAACGCCCATCCCCTCCTGAAACACGACGCGGAGTTTGTCCACAATTTCTCGGTCACGCTTGCGGGCGAAGCCCTCTCGTTTAACCTGCCGTCCCACTCGATCGTCTTCCTCACCCTCAGCAAGTAGGACAGGCTTCAGCCTGTCGAGACCGCTTGCCAACGACGCCGCGTTTCAGCCTGCCACGGCCTTCCCCCTACGCCTTCACATCGCGGCGAAACGCTGCCGGTGTCGTCTGTCGGTGCTTGGTAAACACGCGGGTGAAGTAATAGCGATCACGAAAGCCGCATTCTCGGGCGATCTGTTCGATCGAGCGGTCGGTGTGCCGCAACAGTTTCATCGCCGTGTTGAGCCGTAACTCGAGCAGATACCGCATCGGCGTAAATCCCGTCGTCCGCAGCACGAGTTCCGACAGGCTCCGCTCGGTCAGGTTGGTCGCCTTGGCCAGTTCGTGCAGCGTCGTGCGACCGACGGCGTGCTCATTGAGGACGTGCAGCACACGGGAGGCGTCGACTCCGAAAAAACCGGGCGCAAGAATCTTCGGCAGACAGGTTCGCACCACCAGCGACAGCAGGTCGATCACGTCGAGCATCGTGTAGGCGGTGTGATCGGTCGCGCGGCCCTTTTCAATGTCGGCAGGGCATGTCGACGCCAGGAGCGAGAGCATCCGCCGCGTCGGCGCCACTGGATAGACGCCCGGCCGCAGGGCGTCGCCGACGCCCGCCACCGTGAAGTGAAAGTACCACTTCGCAAACGACTTCCCGCACTCGGCAGAAAACGTCGTGAGGGGCGGCATCAAATAGAGCGTGCCGGGGGCGAGATCAAACGTCTCACCGGCGTGGACCAGTCGGGCCCTGCCCTTGGTCAGCCAGTACAGCGTCCATTGCTTCGTGACTGCATCCACCATGCCC
>JBIKNV010000387.1:0-3420 GCA_044358475.1 Pirellulales bacterium
GGCGGTCGCTACCTGAGCCCCTTCGGCTCCCGAAACTCCGACTACGACGACGGCCTCGGACCAGCCCCGGAGACGACGGCGGACGGCCACGGCTCGACGGGTATCTGTGCGGTGGCCATCTGCGACACGGTGAAGATGCCACCCGCCTACCAGGGCTCGGTGTTCGTCGGCAACGTGGTCACCAACGCGGTTCATCGCGATCCGATCGAGTGGCGGGGTTCGTCGCCGTGGGTCGAGAAGCCGGAGGAGTTTCTTGCCTGCGACGACGCGTGGTTTCGGCCCGTCGATCTCGCGATCGGCCCGGATGGCGCCCTCTATGTGGCCGATTTCTACAACTGCATCATTGGCCACTACGAGGTCGATTTGAAACACCCGCGACGCGATCGTGAGCGGGGTCGGATCTGGCGGGTTGTCTGGAAGGAGGCCGGTGCTGCGATGAGCCTCCCCGACCTGTCGCGGCTCGCTGCCACCGATCTGGCAGCCCTGCTCGATGCCCCCACGGAAACCCTCCGCCGCCTCGCCTTCGACCAGCTCGTTGAACGCGGTCGCACCGACCCGAGCATCGTGGCGGTGCTTCGCGGGCCGGCCGCTGGGGAGCACCGTCGCGCGCGTTCGCTCCGCGTCCTCGGCCTGCTTCAGGCCCTCGACGAGGCGACCATCGACGCCGCGGTGGTCGACGAGTCGCGGCTGGTCCGTGTGCACCTCGTGCAGGCGGTGGAGGCTCTTCCCGGACGTGATCCGACACACGATCGGCTGCTCCGCGCGCTCCTCACCGACTCCGACCCGTTCGTGCGCCGCGCAGCGGCCGAGGCGCTAGCAGCCCGCCCGTCGCTCGATGCCGTGCCGGACCTTCTGGCCGCCCTGCATGCCACCGCCACCGAAGACACGCAACTGATCCATGCCCTACGGATGGCGATTGCGGCGCCTCTGCGGTCAGCCGCCCCCGAGGCACTGGCCGCGATTCCGGTGCCCGAGGCTGACCGTTTGCCCTTGCTCGACATCGTGGCCGGACTTCCGGGACCGGCGGTCGCAGGCTATGGCCTCGCGCTCACGCGGCTTGGACACCCTGCGCCCGCGATACTCGAGCGGGTGTGCCGCAGCGTGGCCCGCTATGCCGATGCCGCCCGCCTCGAAGAGGCCGCCCTCTTTGCGCGGACCACCTGCGGCGACGACGTCGACAAAAGCGCGCCGGTGATCCAGGCACTGCTCGACGGACGCCGCGAGTCGAACCAGCCGATCGCCGAGCCGAGCGGACTGGCTGGCTGGGCGCGGTGGCTGATCGAGACCGTCTCCGCCATGCCAGAGGCGACGCGGCCATCCGATGGCGTCGTGCGGGCTGCCGTGACTGTGGCCGACAGGCTCTCTGTCCGCGCCGCCGCCGGTCTTGTCATCGGCGTACTCGGCGATGCTGCCCGGCCGATCGATCTGCGGCGCGAGGCGGCGGCGGTGGCCCTCGTGCTGGACCGCGATCCTGCGATCCAGACATTGATTGCCCGGCTTGCCGATCGGGGCGAGTCGGCGGCCGCGCGTGTGGAATTCGTCAAGCAGCTCGCTGGGCTCGACCTCCCGCAGGCCCGCATGGCGATCGCGGAGTCGCTCTCAAACGCGCCGGCCACGGAACAGCGCGGCCTGGCCCTTGCAGCACTCGCTGATCGCGATGCGGGCGACGCCCTGCTCGTGCTCGTTGAGCGGGGCAAGGTGTCGGCCAGGCTTCTGCAGGATCCGCAGATCGCCCGCCGGGCGCGCGACGTCGGTGTGGTCGATGCCGATGCGCGGATTGGCCAGCTCACGAGCGGGCTGCCGTCAGCGAATGAGAGCGTCCGCGGCATCATCGAACGGGTCGCCAAGCGGATCGCCGCCGGTGAGGGATCAGCCGCGGCAGGGCATGCTTTGTTCACGAAGAACTGTGCCGCCTGCCACCGCCACGGCGGCGCGGGGGGCCTTGTCGGGCCTCAGCTTGATGGTGTCGCCCTGCGTGGGCCCGAGCGACTGCTCGAAGACATTGTCGACCCCAACCGCAACGTCGACGAGGCGTTTCGCACGACCGTCGTCACGCTGGCTGACGGCCGCGTGGTCTCGGGACTCAGGGTTCGGGACGACGGAGCCGACATCGTGTTCGTCGACGCAGGCGGCCGCGAGGTCAGGGTGCGGCAGGCCGACATTGAAGAGACTGTCGTCACACCCATCTCCCCGATGCCTGCCACCGTGGGCGATCAACTGGGTGAAGATGCGTTGCCCGACCTGATCGCCTACCTGCGAAGCCCGACAGAGTAGGGACGCGACTTGCGTCGAAGCTTTTTTGCCGAGGAGACACATATCATGGTGAAAGAATGTTCCAGACGCGATGTGCTGAAAACCGCCCTTGGGGCGACCGGCGCCTGTGCCGGCGTGTCGCGGCTGGCCTGTGGTGCCCCGGCGTCAGCACCCGCGGCCATCGATACCCACACCCACTTCTATGATCCGACGCGGCCGGAGGGTGTGCCCTGGCCGGGCAAAGACACGCCGCTCTATCGCCGCGTGCTGCCCCCGGATTGGCTCGCGCAGGCGGAGCCCTCGGGCATCACCCAGACCGTCGTCGTGGAGGCGAGCGCCTGGGTGGAAGACAACCAGTGGCTGCTCGATGTGGCCCGCGATCATCCTTGCCTGATCGGCGTCGTGGGGCGGCTGCCGATCGGCGAGGAGGGCTGCACGCAGCTGATTGATCGCTTTGCCGCTCAGCCGAAGTTTCGTGGCGTGCGAGTCAGCGGCACCGCCGTCGTCGAGGGGTTCGAGTCGACTGCGTTTATGCGCGACATCGAGCGGCTGGCCGTTCACAACCTCGTGCCCGACATCAACAACGGCCCAGCACTCGAGGCGGCCGACAAGCTGGCCAAGCGACTGCCGGAGATGCGGGTGATCCTCGAGCACATGGCCCGCGCTGCGGAGCGGCCCAACGTCTGGTTCAAGGTATCGAACCTCGTGGAGAGCGCGGCCCACTCAGCCGGACTGAAGCGGGCCCCTGCCGCCCCCGATGTGTATCGGCCGTGGCTCGACGCTGTCTGGAAGGCCTTCGGCCCCGACCGGCTCATCTATGGCAGCAACTGGCCTGTCTGCGAGTGGGCCGCCGACTATGCGACGGTGGTGGGCATCGTCAGGCCGTGGATCGCGTCGCACGGCCCGGCAGCCGAGGCGTCGTTCTTCCGGGGAGCCGCCCGCACGGCCTACGGGCTTGGAGTAGCATGACGCTGCATGCCGAAAGTAAGATGGGGGATAATGATTGTTGTGGACTAGGCGGTATCCCCGTGCGGAGGAGACGATCCACATGCAGGCATTGAATGCTTTCCGCGTCCACGGGTCATCCCGCCAGCTTGCGCCTGGCGGCTTGCAGTGGGACATATCCCGCCGGCTTGCGCCTGGCGGCTTCGTGTGTGACATATCCCG
>JBIKNV010000388.1:0-3414 GCA_044358475.1 Pirellulales bacterium
GAAGGCGATCGACCGACCCGTGCGGCGGGCCAGTTCGAATAATTCGGGGCCGTGCTCGGCGAGGAGCGCCTTGTTGGCGGTGACGACGTCTTTCCCGTGCTCGAGCAGGTCGATCATCATGGATCGCGCCGGCTCGAGGCCGCCGACGAGGAGCACCGCCACCGAAATCGAAGGGTCCCGCGAGATGTCGTGGATGTCGCTGGAAATGCGGTCGGCCGCCAGCGGCAGGCCGCGGTCCTTCTCCACATCGCGGCAGACTGCCCGCTCGACGACGATTTTGCGGCCGGCATGGCGGGTGATGTGGTCGGCTGAGTCGACGAGCAGGCGGACAACGCCCGATCCGACGGTACCGAGACCGACGACGCCGACCCGCACTGGCTCGCTCATGAACGCCTTTCGCTCCGGAAGAATTCCTCGATCGTAATGAGCGTAGGTTGCCCGTGAAAGCGAGCCAGCGTCTGCCGCGGCATGAATGGCTTTGAGCGCCGTCTCGCGTACGGGTTTATGACGCCTGCGCGGATTGCGACGGCCCTCCCGGCAATCCACCGCGCTCGCGCCCGGGGCTTCCTGGTGGGGCGCAAGCCTTCCCCAGCCAGCCGCCGGGCGCAAGCCGGCGGGATGACGCACCGGCCGGCGCCGCTGCAGCCCCCGGGCGTGCGCCCGGGGCATTCTGGAGGACACTTCATCGATCGTCGAATATCCTGATTCGCTCGGGTCCGCCGTCATGCCGGCACCCTCGCTGCCGCTCCGGGCTTTCTGGGGGCATCGTGCGAGTCGTTGTTCCCTTGCCGAGAGGAGTCAGTCGTGGATGCTTCAGCCCATGAGTTTCTGGTCCGGATTCTCGAGACGCCAAGCCCGTCGGGATACGAACAGCCGGTGCAGCAGCTGGTGCGGGAATACCTGTCGGGCGTTGCCGACACGCTCGACAATGACTCCCACGGCAATGTGATCGCCGGAAAGAATCCGACGGGTGAGACACGGATGCTTCTGGCGGGGCATTGCGACCAGATCGGTCTGATCGTGCAATACATCGATTCCGACGGGTACATCTCGGTGCAGCCGATCGGTGGGTGGGATCCGATGCAGCTGGTCGGCGCGCGGGTGGCTGTCTGGACCGCCACCGGCCCCGTGCCGGGTGTCATGTCCCGGAAGCCGATTCATCTGCTCACCGAAGAGGAGCGGAAGCAGGTGCCGAAGATGAAGGATCTCTGGATCGACATCGGCGCCACCGACAAGGCCGACTGCGAGAGCGTGGTCCGCGTGGGTGACTGCGTGACCTTCGAATTGAAGTACCAGCCGTTGCGGAACGGCCGTGCCTGCTCGGTGGCGATGGATGACAAGATCGGCCTGTGGGTGGTGCTTGAGGCATTTCGGCGGGCCGCCGCCGCCGGCCCGCTGCCCTGCGCCCTGTACGTCGCCTCGACGGTGCAGGAGGAAATTGGCTTACGGGGTGCGCAGACGAGTTCGTATGGCGTCGCCCCGCATGTCGCGATCGCCGTCGATGTGACCCACGCCACCGACTGCCCGACGATCGACAAGAAGTCAGAAGGCGACATCGCACTGGGCAAGGGACCGGTCGTGTACCGGGGCCCAAACATGAATCCGCATGTGGTCGCGCGGCTGCTGGCCTCCGGCCAGGCGCGCAAGATCCCGGTGCAACTGGCGGCCAGTGGCCGTGCCACCCCGACCGACGCCAACGTGCTCCAGACCACCCGGGCCGGTGTGGCTACGGGCCTCGTAAGCGTGCCCAACCGGTATATGCACTCAGCAGTCGAAACGATCTCACTCGACGACGCCGACCGGGCGGCCGACCTCCTCGCAGCCTTCGTTCGCGGCCTGGAAGGCCACATCAACTGGGCGCCGTAGCTTCACGAAACCCTCGCCATCCTGGCCTCGGGTTTCCTGGCGACCGTCCGGTCGCTCGCGTAAGCCCGCCTTCCGGTCGGGCAGCGTCGGCTGGCCCTTCAGCCCGCGGGCTTGCGCCCTGCGGCTGGCTGGGGCGGTTGCGGCTTCCACCAGGAAGCACCGGGCGCAAGCCCGGTGGCCTGCGGCTGCGCCCGGCGGCTCGCTGCCAAAAAGGCATTTCCCTGCCCTTTTGCCGCGTTGGCGATTTCGCCCGGCTGCGTTCTCGCGCGGAAAAACACCGAGAGAAACCACAAACTCACCTCCTTTGGCCGTTCGCGGCACGCGGCTTGCTTTCCTACCCGGCATCCCGAGGATGGGCTGCCAAACCAGTCACGTTTTCAAGAGGAGTCTTCCGTGGCCAAACAGATGGTGTTCGACGATGAGGCCCGCCAGCCGCTGCTTGCCGGCGTGTCCAAGCTCGCCCGTGCCGTGAAAAGCACGCTCGGCCCCCGCGGCCGCAATGCGGTGCTCGACAAGGGCTGGGGTTCCCCCAAGGTGACCAAGGACGGCGTCACCGTCGCCGAGGATATCGATCTCGAGGATCCGTATGAGAATCTCGGGGCCCAGTTGGTGAAGGAAGCCGCCAGCAAAACCAATGACGTCGCCGGTGACGGCACGACGACCGCGACCGTGTTGGCCGAGGCTATTTTCCGCGAGGGCCTCAAGATGATTGCCGCGGGGGCCGACCCGATGGCCCTCTCGCGTGGCATTCACAAGGCGGTGGAGGCGGTGGGCAAGGCCGTCCTCGCGATGGCCACGCCGATCAACGAGAAGAACAAGAAGGAGTTGATGCAGATCGCCACGATCGCCGGCAACAACGACGCCACGATCGGGAACGTCCTTTCCGAAGCCTTCCTGAAGGTGGGCAAGGACGGCGTGATCACGGTCGAGGAAGGAAAGCAGTCTGAGACGAGCGTTGATGTCGTCGAAGGGATGCAGTTTGACCGCGGCTATCTTTCCCCCCACTTCGTGACCGACGCTGAGAGCCAGGTCTGCGAAATGGAAAACCCCTACATTTTGATCTACGAGGAAAAGATCTCGAGCGCCAAAAACCTCGTGCCGCTGCTCGAGGCGATCAGCAAGGCGGGCAAGCCGTTGGTGCTGATCGCCGAGGACGTCGAAGGAGAGGCGCTGGCGACGCTCGTGGTGAACAAGCTGCGTGGCATCGTGCAGTCGGTGGCCGTGAAGGCTCCTGGCTACGGCGACCGCCGCAAGGCGATCATGGGCGACTTGGCCGTGCTGACCGGTGGGCAGGCGATCTTCAAGGATCTTGGCATCCAACTCGATTCGGTGAAGTTGTCTGACCTGGGCCGCGCCAAGAAGGTGATCATCGAGGCTGAAAACACCACGATCGTCAGTGGGGCCGGCACGAAGGACGCCATCGACGGTCGGGCCAACCAGATCCGTGCCGAGATCGAGACCACAACCAGCGATTACGATCGCGAGAAGCTTCAGGAGCGGCTGGCGAAGATCGCCGGCGGCGTGGCCCAGATCAACGTCGGCGCTGCG
>JBIKNV010000389.1:0-3410 GCA_044358475.1 Pirellulales bacterium
CGGGACGGCCATAGTCACGAACGGCTCGATCGTCGGCCCAGCAACCACCGAAAGCTCGCCGGGAGTCACCGCGGCCCGAGGCTGGCCATGATCGCCCCGATGAAACACCTTCGTCTCGGGAATCCGACCGCGGACCTCCGTGAGCGGCATCACAAACCGCTCAGCGGGCTTCGACTCGCGAAGCTTCTTCGCCTCATTGCGTCGGGTGACAACCTTCGCATGGGCCTCTTTGTCATAGAGATCGAGCGCCTGGAGGGCGAGCGCCGAGGGATACTTTTTCACCAAGGCCGCCTGCTCGGGTGTGTGCATGGCTTTTGGCGTGGCTCGGGCAGTGCGGAAAGCGTCCCGGTCTTCTTCCGGCAGCTTCACGATTTCTTTCTCGAAGATTTCGTCGAGAAATTTCTTCTCCATCGCTCGGGCGTCGGCCTCGATGGCGACCGCCTGTTTTTCAATGTCGGCCGCTGTGGCCTGCTCCTCGGGCGTGGCGAGCGAACAGAGCCGCTGGGCCGGAGAACGCCACTGGGCCACGTCGAATGCGGGCTCAAACACGGCCCGCAGTCGGTAGTAATCGACCTGGGAGATCGGGTCGAGCCGATGATCGTGACACTGGGCGCAGCCTACCGTGAGCCCGAGGAACGCGCTCGAAACGACCTTCAGCTGCTCGGCGATCACTTCGTTGCGGCCGAGCAGTGGGTCGGGCAGGGGATCGCCGGTTCCATCGGGTGCCATCCGCAGGAATCCTGTGGCGACTATTTTTTCGAGCCGGTCGGGGTCCTGCACGGCTTCGGCGGTCTCGCCGTGGACGACGCCGGCGAGTTCATCGCCGGCAAGCTGCTCGACGAGAAACTCGTTCCACGGTTTATCCTCGGCGAACGACTCGATCACGTAGTCGCGATACCGCCAGGCATGTGGCCGGGGGGAGTCGGCCTCAGCGTGGCCGTTGGAGTCGGCGTAGCCCACCGCGTCGAGCCAGTGGCGGGCCCAGCGCTCGCCATAGGCCGGAGAGGCAAGGAGCCGCTCGACAACTTTCTCGTAGGCGTCTGCGGACGTGTCAGCCACGAACTGCTCGACCTCTTCGGGCGTCGGGAGCAGCCCGGTCAGATCGATGGTGACCCGCCGAATGAGCGTGCGGCGTTCGGCATCGGGGGCGAAGGCGAGGCCCTTTTCATGAAGTCGGGCGGTGAGAAAAGCGTCGATTGGAGTGCGTACACGGTCGGCCGGGCCAGCGGGGGGCACCGGCGGATCGACGATCGGTTGAAACGCCCAGTGCCGCCGCTCCGACTCGCTCACGTATGCACCGGGCGGAAGCGACTCGGGCTCCGGTGCATCGGCCACGGCGCCGGCGGCGATCCACGCGCGAATCAGGTCGATCTGCGCCGGATCGAGCGGCTTGCCGTCTTCGGGCATCTCGCCCGAGACAATCATGCTCATGAGCAGGCTCTCGTCCGGCTGCCCTGCGACGACCACCGGCTCACCGCTGTCGCCCGGGCGATCCATGAACCGCCTCAACCGCAGATCGACTCCCCCCGCGAGTTCCTCCTCCTCGCCGTGGCAGTGGGTGCAGGCAGCCTTGAGGATTGGCCGCACGTCGCGGTCGTATGAAACGGGCTCACTGGCGTCCACCACGAGGCAGAAACCGGCGGTCATGATGCACGCCACATGAAGTCGCATTGACGACGCCTTTCAATGCAGGCCGCTACACTCGTTTGGCCGCCAGCGTAAAGTCGAGTTCGTTCATGCCACCGTCCATCGTCACCGACGTTAATGGGATTTTAGCGTAGGACCATCCAGCGTTCAAAAGAGATTTCTTTCGATTCTTCAGGTCGGCATTTCAATCGCATCGAGTCAAGTGGTCCATGGGTAGCCATGCTCTCCCTGGCATGACGTGCGGTGACGCGGAAAAGCTGAACGAACGAGATTCAAAAGCGGAATGACGGCAGTGCGGGCGAGGCCTATCACAATGGGTAGATATCTACTCGTTTTCAACGGAGCCACTCGATGGCCAGCCTGATCACCGCCGCTCACCGTGACCTTTATCGTCGCGAAGGCTACTTCATCGCCGAATCGGTGATTTCTCCTGAGCACCTCGAGGTCATGCGGAATGCGTGCGACCACCTGATCGAGGCGATGCATCGCCAGATGGACGAGCAAGGTGTCGACCATATCCACATCTCTCACCGCGGGAAGCGGTATCACATCGCCAAGCAGTACCATCTGGCACCCCGGCTCGAGGAATACGTCTTCAGCGATCTTATGGCCGAGGTGTGCCAGGCCACGATCGGCGACACGGCCTTTCTCTTCTACGACCAATATGTCGTGAAGGCTGCCGAAAAGGGGACGAAGTTTTCCTGGCATCAGGATGGTGGTTATCTCGGCTTTCCGCACCGCGAGTATGTAACTGTCTGGGCTGCCGTCGACGACATGACGCTCGAAAACGGCACGGCCTACGTGCTCCCCTACTCGAAGGTGGGCATTCGCACGCTCGTCGAGCACATCCGCGATCCCGAGAGTGGCGACAAGTGTGGATATTTCGGTGACGAGCCGGGTGTGCCCGCGGTCGTGCCGGCCGGCAGTCTGGTCGTCTTCAGTTCGCTCGTGTTTCACCGCAGTGGGTTCAACACCACCGACCGCATGCGGCGGGCCTACGTCACGCAGTATTCCCCTGAGCCGATCTACAGGCCCGGCACCGTCGGCCCCGAGGGTCGTGGCGATCCGATGCATTTGGCCGTGCCGTTTCTGAAGAACGGCCAGGTGATCTACCAGCCGCAGCGGGAGGCTCAACTCGCGTGACGTCCGAAAGTTCACCGACATCCCGACGAGCGTTCCTGAAAGCCACGGGCATCTCCGCGGCGGGGATCGCCGGCGGCGGCGTGGTCAGGGCGGCGCTGCCCGCGGGTGGCTGGCGGCCGCGGTGGATTCTGTCCTCGGCGATGTACGGGAACTTTCCATTGGCAGAGATCGTGCCGGAGGTGGCGAAGACCGGCGCCGACATGATCGATCTCTGGCCGAAGCCCCATGGCACGCAGCGGGAGGAGGTCGACGCGCTTGGTGAAGCCCCGGTGCGGGAAATGCTTGCTGCGGCGGGAATCAGGCTCGGCGGAATCGCCTGTTACACAATGGGGGCGTTTCACCTCGCGGCGGAGTTTGCAGTTGCCAAGCGGCTTGGCGGCGAGGGAACAGTGCTTGTGACGACGGCGGCCGGCGACGGGACCGCGACAGGCGACGCGCTCGTGGCAGCCATCAAGTCGTTTCTCGCCAAGCTCGCACCCAGCCTGGCCGCCGCGGAAGCGACGGGCGGAGTGATCGCCATCGAGAATCACTCCCAGTCGCTCCTGCAGACACCGGAGGCGATCCGCCGGTTTGCGGAGCTTGCCACGCATGACCGCCTTGGCATCGCTTTCGCGCCGCAT
>JBIKNV010000390.1:0-3409 GCA_044358475.1 Pirellulales bacterium
TCCAGTTTCTCACGGGAGCGCACCACCGATTCCCGAATGCTGATCTCGATCTGCCGATCGAGACGATCCCGGGCAGCGGAATCGAGGTCGTCGGAACCACGAATTTCCCGCTGCAGTTCTTTGAGCTGAATGCGTGCCGTATCGGGGTCGGTCGTCATCAGTGTGCGGATCGCCCGGAGCCGCACGGCCGTGTCCTGTTGCAAGGCCTGGGACCGCACTTTTCGCATCGCGGCCAAATCGGCCAGTTCGTCCGAGACCCCATCGTCAACGCTCGGATTCGGAGAACGGGGTGCCGGCGCCGCGGCATCGGCCTGCGATGGAGGGGGGGGGAGGTCCTCGATCGATTCGGCGGCTGGAGGAGTGTCTTCTTCGTCGGCGAACGGCTCCTGAAGGCGCTTCATGGCGACCGACTGCACGAGTGACGCCTCCACATTATCGGGATCGCGTCGCAACGCCGCCGTGGCCAGGCGAAATGCCGAGCCGTGAGCCCCGGCCGACTCCGCCTGTTTCGAGAGGGACGCCAGCGATGAAGCCTCGTTGCGAATGACTGCCTTGGCGACTTCGAGACCTTCTCGTCCAAGAAGTGGCAGAAAGATCCCTCCCGTCGGAGCGGCGTTGCGAACAAGTTCTTCCAAATAGGCGTTTTCGGGGAGCGGCGCGGACGCCGGGATGGCGACCCTCGTTGGGCTGCTGGCGGCGACTCCCTGGCCGTCAGTCGAGGGCGTGGATTGTGACGGGACAAGCGTGATGGTGAGCGAGCCGCCTTCGAGGGCGTCCTCGACGAGCACCACCGCGTCGCGATCGGCCCGCAGCGGCGGCATGCGTACTGGGAGGGTCAGCAGTTGAGAATCCGACTCAGAGCCTGAAAAAACAGTATTCTCAGGCCACCAGACCGGCTCGATGGCAAGGCGGCTGATACGGTTCCCCGCATCGCGGGGTGAATCGGACTCACCAGGCACGAGCAGCATGCCGCCGGTGGCGTTGGCAATCGCGGCCAGGCATGGCCAGTTGACCTGCGGTCCGATCCCGACCGCCGAGAAGGAGACCTGCCGGGTTCGGAGCAGATCCGTGACGTGATACAAAACCTGGGGCTCGATGCCGGCAACGCCGGGACCGTCGCCGATGTAGACGACTGACCGAGGGCGGGGGGAGTCCGCGAAAAGAGCCGCGGCCTGGGTCACGACTTCGGCCATGTCGGTTGTCCCGAGGGGGGCCCGCTCGCTCAGGGCAAGCAGGGCCTCTTGGATGGCGTCGGCGCTCAATTCGACGAAGCCTTCGGCGAGGGGGGAGCAGGTCACGTCGACCGCGGCAAGGCAGAAGCGGTCGCCTGCACGTCCCTGCGAGAGCAGGCCGCGGAGCACCTCCTCCGCCTGAACGCGGAATGGGCCCGCCTGGCTCGCGGACGTGTCGAACAGGACGAGCACGTCGGTCGCGGCGGGCTCGGCTGCGGGAGTGGTCGTTTCAGGACGCAGGCCGACTGCCGTCACCGGTGGAATCAACGCGTCGCTGCGGGAACTCTCGACGAACGAGACGGTGACCGGTGGTCGAGCGTCTGCTGCCATGAGCGCTGCGGCGGGCAGAATGCCCGTCAGGAACGCCATCACTGCCGTAGTCATGACACGGGCCGACATGATCCCTCCAGTCAGGGTCGTTACAAAAAAACCGGCTTTCTGCCTGCTATGGCAAGCATATTTGCCGGGGCAGGGCACGCCAACGTCGGTATTTGCGGGGTTCGCAGGGTTTTTGGCCCATGGACGGTGTTCGGCAGGGTGGCACCTGTCGGCGGCGGGCCCCAACTCGGGGTTGGATCTCCGTTGGTAACCGGGAATACTCGCGCCGGCCGTGGATCTCACACGAGCAATGGGAAAGAGGGCCGGAGAAAGCGTCATGGCGCGGAGTCCCGTTCAGGCAGCGTGTTTCGCTGTGTTCTTTGGTGCCGCACTCTCGGCATGGGGAGAGTGCCAGGCTCAGGCCGTGCCCAGGCCCGGGCCGGTGCCCGCCGCAGCGACTGCCGGGCGGACGTTCAGCGCTGAGGAACAGACAAACATCGCCGTGTACGAGGCGGTGAACCGCAGCGTGGTGAATATCAACACCAAGGCCAGGGTCGCCCGCGGCCTCTTTCTGCTGGAGGTCCCTTCCGATGGCGCCGGGTCTGGAATCGTGCTAGATAGACAGGGGCACGTGCTGACGAATTTTCACGTTGTGGAAGGGGTGGAGGAGATCGAAGTCATGCTCTTCGATGGTTCATCGCACGCCGCGGCGGTGGTCGGCGTCGATCCGCCGACGGACGTCGCCGTGCTCAAAGTAGATGCGCCGGCGGAACTCCTCTTCCCGGCGGTCTTCGGCACCTCGGCTGACCTTCGCGTTGGACAGCGTGTTTTTGCGATCGGGAATCCCTTCGGTCTCGAGCGAACGCTGACCACTGGCATTATTTCAAGCCTCAATCGCTCCCTGCCCACCCGATCCGGGCGAACGATCAAGTCGATCATCCAGACCGACGCCGCCATCAATCCAGGCAACTCCGGTGGGCCTCTTTTAGATAATGAAGGCCTGCTCATCGGCATGAACACGGCGATTGCCAGCCGCACTGGCCAGAGTTCGGGTGTTGGGTTTGCGATCCCAGTGGGAACCATGGCCCGCATCGTGCCGCAACTCATCCAGCGGGGCCGGGTCATTCGACCGGAGGCGGGCGTTTCACGGGTCTACCAAACTGATGGCGGTCTGCTCGTGGCGGCACTGGTGCCTGATGGGCCCGCGGAACGAGCCGGAATGCGAGGATTTCGCATCGTGCGTGAGCGACGGCGGCAGGGGCCGTTTGTCGCGGAATTCGAGCGAGTGGATCGTTCCGGTGCTGACCTGATCGTCGCGGTCGGCGGGGAGTCGGTGAAAACGGCCGATGACTTTCTGTCGGCAGTCGAGTCGAAAAATCCAGGTGACCGCGTGCTCATTTCCGTCCAGCGGGAGGGTCACCTGCTGGACATACCGGTCACGCTTGGAGCCGAAAAATAGGCCACGGGCGGACGCACAAAAATTTCGTTCCCCGGCCTGTTGACTCCCGGCTTTGGACTGCTAAATTTCAAGGCTCCGCTGAGCGGCACTGAAAAGTGCTTTCGGCGGCATGATCTTTGACAATTTGGCAGTTCGATCTCTTTCGGTTTCGGCCGGCACGCGATCGTGACCGGCACCGTCAGGTGGCCGTAGACATCCGCTTTCGGGTGGCATGTCTTGGCAGTCTGATGGGAACCAAAAATTAAAGTTAGATCGAATCTCTTCAGAGATTCCGGAAAAATCATTGTTGGGAAGGGAAACCTTCTTGGCCTGACGATCCAATCAATTGAAGGGTTTGATTCTGGCTCAGAGTGAACGTTGGCGGCGTGGATTAGGCATGCGAGTCGAGCGAGAACCGTAG
>JBIKNV010000391.1:0-3406 GCA_044358475.1 Pirellulales bacterium
CCCTGAAAGTACGCTTTTCCGACGCTTTTTTCAGCGTGCCCGCCTGGCGGCTGTCGGACACCGGTCGGCTGTGGAGATGGGTGGATCGGTTGGGGCCCGAGGAACCATTCTCTCCCGTGTCCGATCGGCCGCTCAATTCGTCTACACGCTTATCAAGGCGATCGACTGGATGATCCAAGTCCGTCACCATGCCGTCCGTGCACTTTCCGGGCAACAATTCGATGCCATCTTCACCAGCTATCCCAGTCTCGCTTCTCCATTTGCAGGCGTGATGCTGAAATGGATGCACAGGAGTCGGTGCTTGATGATCGATTTTCGAGACCCGGTTACCTATGGTCGAACGGGGCCATTCAGCGTAAGGCGCGGGATCGAGAGATGGCTCCTCGGGCACGCGACTCTCGTGTCATTCGCCTCGGTGGGAGTGCAGGCGAAGATCATTGGCTGTGCCGCAGGAAGTCTCCCTTCGATGAGGGTAATCCCGAACGGATTCGACGGTGACGACATCCTCGAGATCGAGCCTGTGGACGTCGGTGATCCCGGGGGACGGATACTGCATTTCGCTTACGTCGGCTCGCTCTACGGTGGCAAGCGCGACCTCTCCCCGTTTTTCGACGCCCTGGCGGAGGCCCTTGAGAGGCCCGCCGACCCAGGCCTGCGGATCAACATCCACTACGCCGGCCTGGAAGGCGACATCTTTCGCTCCCAGGCAGAGCGTCACGGCCTTGGCGCAACCGTCCGCGACTACGGCCGAATTGCCCGGAAGCGGTCGCTGGGATTGCAGCGTGCCGTCGATATCTGCCTTTTGTCGACATGGAACACGGCAGACGACCAAGGCATCCTGACCGGAAAGATGTTTGAATTCTTTATGCTACGAAAGCCCGTCGTGGCCGTTGTAAACGGAAGCCTTCCAGGAAGTGAGATGCAGCGGGTGATCAAGAAAACGGCCGCCGGCTTCTGCTACGAGGAGTCGGTGAACCAGCACATGCCCGCGTTCGTGGAGTGGCTCCGGGAACGGCTTCGCGAGAAGGGTGAGACCGGGCGAGTGATGGCCACCTACAGTCCCTGTGTCACAGAATACGACTTTCGTGTCGTATGCAGTGATCTTTTCCAGGCAGTCGACGAGGTTGTCCGCTAAAACCTGCCGCGCACGTTCGAGGCATGATGTATGGGATATCGCCTATGCCGCACGATCCTCTATCTGGCCGCTGTCGTAACACCCTTTACAGCGCTTCGTTTCGGGGTTATTGGCAGCGGCGAGATATTCTTCATTGTTGCCCTCATTCTGACACTGCTGCAGTCTGGGACAGGACTGTACAGCGATCCATGCGTCAAGCCACTCACCACCTTCTGGCTTGGGTACCTCTCACTCGCCTTACTGGGGTTTCTCTTCAACGTGTTCGCCCTCGGACATGCAAGTGGGACATATTTCGGTGCAGCGTTTGATTTTTTCTCGTACGTATTGATCCTGGCAGTCGTATTGATCCTCGGCCATCCGCCACTGTATTCAGGCACCTCGGCGAAGGTCTTCTACAAGACGTTGTTTACGCTCTGGGCGCTGGTCTTTGTCGCCCTCTACCTGGTCAGCCTCCAGAACTCACACCTTCTAGGGTTTCCTCTGCGGTACTACAGCTATTTCGCGCCGCTCGTCGACAACGTGCATCAAGCGGCGACCATCACGTCGCCGATGCCATTCATCATGTGGCATCTCGCCCTTCAACGGCAGTCTTCTAAGGCTCGGCTCCTGTACATCATCGCCGGAATATGCTTCGTGTGGATGGCGCTCGAGTCAGGGTCCACCAAGGCCGCTCTCGGGTTGGTCGCAGGGGCGGCCGTGAGCGTTACCTTTTCCTTTTTCCAGAACCTGCCGTTGGGGCGGAGTCGCGCGATCCGCTTGCTCACAATCAGTGCCGTTGGGGCTCTGGCGATCGGTGGCGTCGTGATTTACTGGGATTCAGTGATACCGCGCGTTGTTGACTTCTTCTATGAAAACGACGGCAACGCTGCTCGCGAGAATCTGTATACACGCGGGACGGCACATGGTCTCAATAGCTTCGTCGTCGGCTATGGTCCGGGCCCGCACGTGGCACTCAGTGGCGACACTTTCTGGGATGCCCACAACACGTTCCTAACGGCATTTTTGCAGGGCGGTTTGTGCGCGGTACTGCTGCTGATCTTTACCATGATGCGGGTCGGAGCACAGGCGTCGTCTTCCGTCCTGTTGCTGGGCGCGTTGGCGGCGATCGGGGTCTACGTCTTGGGGGGCGACGTGCTTCGTCGTCTTCCAACATGGGTGATGCTCGTTGGAATCATTTACCTGTCGCGTGCGCATTCCGGATTTCCGACATCTAGAGCAAAGAGGCCCGAATCTAGGAACCGACCGAATACACAAGCCTTCTTGCCATCGCCGCTCCGCTGATTCCATAGCGAGGAATGAGAGCGATAGTGGCGAGCGTATTCGAACGTGTGAATGACTGTGAGACACCTGCGAAACAAATGTACCGTCGCGTGGTAGCTCCAGTGTGCGGACGTGCGGGCGATTCTTGGGCGGGTGGGTTGATCCAGACTTCGCCGGCCGGCGTGAGTGGTCGCGGGACTCCTCTGGCGAACCGCTCGGGTTGACGGGCGTAAGCCTGGCCAGGACCGTGGCTCGCGATGCGATGGCCGCCTCAGCCTGGCCGGCATGCACGATTGCCGGCGATAGGAGCCCGATGCCCCAGTGGCGGTGCTCCTCGTTGTGCCAGCTGAAGAGCCGGTGGCAGAAGTCGAGGCCGTTGTCATAGCCGGCGAATCGGTCTGGGAAGTCAGGCCGGTACATGAGGGTCTTGAACTTGCTCTCGGAGTAGGGATTGTCGTCGCTGACGTGGGGTCGGCTATGCGATTTGGCCACGCCGACCGCGGCCAGTAGGTACTCGACGAACTGGGATCGCATGGCCGGGCCACGGTCGCTGTGGAACGTGAGCTGATCACGATGGATGCCTTCCTTGACGAGCCTCTCGCGGATCAATCGTTTGGCTAGACCACTTCTCATAACGTCGTAGCAGCGTTTCGGTATCCGCAGTGCTTGAAGTAGTTGGTGCACTCGTGTGGCGTGAACACGGGGACGAGTCTGCCGAGGAGGTCCCACAACTCCGGCACCGTTCTGGCAGCATCGCGACGGAGCAGGCTTTTGAGTTTCGAGAACAAGAGCTCAATTGGGTTGAAGTCTGGGCTGTAGGGCGGCAAGTAGGCTACGTTCGCACCTGCCGACTCGATCGCTTCGCGCACCCCGGTGACTTTGTGGGCCGCGAGGTTGTCCATGACCACGATGTCACCGGGACGCAGCGTAGGCACAAGTTGGTTGCGGACGTAGCTGAGGAAGATTTCGCCAGTGATCGCTCCATCGACAACCATTGGGGCGGTGAGACCG
>JBIKNV010000393.1:0-3397 GCA_044358475.1 Pirellulales bacterium
TTTTCGATCTGGTCCATCAGCCGGGTGCTCGGCCGCTCCGGATCGAGCTGTTCGCGAAGATTGCTGGCCTTGTATTTCAGGTAGTTGAACTTCCGGAACAGCCAGACCTCCTGCTCCCTGGTGAGCAGCGGCACCTCGTAAAGACTCGCGAGGTAGGCCGGAAGACCCGAGGGGCGACGGACCCGCTTGGCCGGCTCGTCGGTACCCGGGTAGGGCTGATCGACGACCTTCTCGGCGCTCTTCCGGGCGAAGAGTGCGTTGGGAATATAGTCGATGGGCAGTTGCAGGATGTGATGCGCCCGTTGCGTTAAGATCACCCGGTAGATGCTCGCTTTCGAACGACGATACCGTTTCGCGATCGATTCGACCGGTTCTCCCTGCACGTAGAACTGATGGATCCGCTCGCAGGTTTCCGGCCGCAACCGGCCGTCGTCGGCCGCAAAAACAGCCGCTTCCGGGTGTTCCTGATCGTGCTGCTTGATCGTGTAGCGGATCGTCTCGACGCTGCGATTGAGGCGGGTTGCGATCCGCCGATGGACGTCGGCCGGGCAGGCGCCCGCCGCCGCCAACCGACGCGCCCAGGCGATGATGCGATCGTGCTCCTCCACAGAGAGCTGGCTGAAGCGGGCGCCTCGCTCAATCCGCAGCGGATTCGACCGGATGAATTGTTCGACGGCGCTTGCCAGGAAGCCGACGCGTTTGCGGCCGCCCATCTCGTAACGCTGTGCCACGAGGCCGTGGTCGCGCCACCGGGAGATCGTCTTCGTGGAGACATTGAACCGTTTTGCGAGCTCCTCGATCGAGAGAACCTGATCTTCGCCGGCCTTCGCCGCGCCGCCCTCATCAAAGCCAGCGCCGCCGCCAGCGAAGACCGCTCCAGCCTGCGAACCTTGGTCGAAAGACCGGTCTGCAGTCAGGTCATCCCTGAAAAGACGCACCAGTGAACCCGAAGTATTGGAACGCATGACTCACCTCCGTTGTCGGCGATCCCTTGCCGACATATTGTTTGCCGCCGAACCGAAGCCCTATCCGTCCGCGTTTGGGGGAGTCGTCCATGACCCCCCGCCAGATTTCCGTTCTGGACGCGAGATTTATACGCACCTCAATCGCAGTGGTTCATGCCGGGTCGTGGATCCTTGAATATTTTCCTGGGTACCGCTCCAACCTGTCCGCTGGCTCCGGCAGCGCAAGCCTCTGCCGGCTCGGCCTTTGCGGTCCATCCAGGGGACTTGACGCGTCTCACAGCCTAAACTGAATTGTTCCCAATCCTAATAAAACCAGCCTATTTTGACTGCGGACATTTGGTATTTCCGGGGCCCGGGGCTGTCAAAATGGGGCCACGGGGCCGGGTAAACGGAGATCCCCGGTTGGTCGGGCCCTTTCGGGCTCCAAAAAGCCGAAGAACCAACCGTCATGTCTTCGGGGCGGAAAACATCACCTGCGTCGATTCCAGCAGCGGCCTTGCTTCTTTGGGTGGCGGTCGCAGTGCCGCTTGCTGCCTCAGACGCGTCGGTCCGCCGGGTGCGGCTCGAACTCGATGTCACCGGCGAACTGTTCGCCCCCGCCGGGCGGGATGCCGAGGCAGTCCGGCAGCGGATCGAGGTCGCCGCACGGTTCGACTTCCTGGAAACACCGGCGGCGGACGACTCCGCCAAGCCGACAGTCGCGACCCGGCGATACTCCGAGGCGACCGCGAAGATTCGGGTCGATGGGCAGGAGGCCGTCTCCTCCCTCCCGGCCGATGCCCGCGGGCTCGATGTCGCCCTCGTAGGCACGACGCCGTCGCCTTTCCTGCAGAGTGCCTTCCTTTCACGGGACGAGGCCGACCTTCTGGAAACCCCGTTCGACTCGCTGCTGCTCGATCGGCTTGTTTCGGGAGCCCGTCGCGGTCGGTGATACTTGGCGGATTCCCGCCGACGCGACGGCAGGACTCCTCGCCATCGACACGATCGAGAGCGGCGAACTCGAGGCAAAGCTCGTCGAGGCCGCCGACGGCGTCGCGAAGGTCTTCCTTTCCGGCGTGATCGACGGCGCCGTCGATGGCGTGCCGACACACGTCATCGTGGAGGGCACATTCTCGACGAGGGCCAGTTGCGAAGACGACCGTCACTCGCTTGATGCCTGTGTCCGATCGGTCGTGGCGGTGCTGCGGGAACGCCGCCAGGCAAGCCACGTCGCGCCCGGCTTCGACGTGGAGGCCCGCCTCGAACTGAACCGGTCCGAGGAAAACGGCGAGAATACCGACCGCGAGGAGACGCAGCCGGATGCCAAGACGGCGAGCGAGATCACGACAGCCGAACCGGAAACCGGCATACCGCCGGCCGCGAAGACACGACGGCAGGGCGAAGGCAGGCCCGGCATGATCTGGCACCCCAATCCCGACGGCCGGTACGACCTGGTCTACGATGCGCGGTGGCGAACGGTGGAGCAGACTGCCGACAGCCTCGTGATGAGGATGGTCGACCATGGGGCGCTCGTCGCCCAATGCTCGATCGCGGCGCTGCCCAGGTCGAATGCGGATGTGACGCCTGGCATCGCGGAGATGCAACGCGACATTGAACGGTCCCTGGCCGGCCAGTTCGGACGTTTCGAGGGAGCGACCGAGTCGACCAGGGAGGGGGACTCCGGAGAAGCATTGAAGATCGTGCGGGTCGCCTCGGCCGGCACCGCCGAGGGCCTGCCGTTCCACTGGATTCACTACGTGATCACCGATTCCGAAGGCCGTCGGGCAAGCGTGACATTCATGCTCGAAGCATCGATGCTGAAGCGGTTCGACGCCGCTGATCGGGCGCTGGTGGATGGCTTCCGTTTCGTGCCGTTGGCCGCGAAGGAGGCTCGGCTACCACGGAAAACCGCGGTACCTTGACGCCTCCCCCCGCTGGCTGGAATATTGTGGGACTTTCCCGGCGAAAACCTCAGGCCTCGGCCGCCAGGTTGCCGCCCGGGGCCCCGTAGGAGAAGTTGCGCTGTTGGCATGTGCCGAGGCCACGACTGCTTTTCTCCCGGTGGCGAAGATTCCGCGACCGGAGACGTGAGCCATCGAGAAGCAGCATCGCATCAACGATCAGATTCGGATCACCCCGATCCGAGTCATCTCCGCCGAAGGGGGTCAACTCGGGATCATCCCCACGGAAGAGGCGCTCAATCTCGCGCGTGAGGCGGGGCTCGATCTGGTCGAGGTGGCACCCAACGAAAAGCCGCCCGTCTGCCGGATCATGGATTTCGGCAAGTTCAAGTACCAGCAGAAGAAGAAGCAGCACAAAACACACGTTCATCACACGAAGATCAAGGAGATCCGGCTGCGGCCGAAAACGGGCGAGCACGACATCGAGTTCAAGGTGAATCAGGCCAAGGGCTTCCTGCAGCACAAGGACAAGGTGATCGTGTCGGTCGTGTT
>JBIKNV010000392.1:0-3397 GCA_044358475.1 Pirellulales bacterium
ACGGATCGCCTCGAACTCTCTAAACCACAAGCTTTCGTCACGCATCGCCCACGGCGGTGGGGGCAAGGAAAGCACCGTCACGTCGTGGCCGGCTTGAACGGCGAACTTCGCCACCTTGGTGATTCGCACCGCCCCGATGGCCTGCTCCGGATAGAAGGCCGTCACAACAAACAGCACCTTCATCCGCCGTTGGCCTTCCACAGCATCCGATCGAGCACCGCCCGCGGCGCATTCAGCGGGACATCATGCCACGCGCCCGACCGGTCGAAATACCCGCCGGCGCGCAGCAGCGCTTCGTGGGAGAAGCCGTAGCTGACTTCGAGGATAAGGGGCTGTCCAGTGCGAGAATCGACGACCATGTCGAACCCGGTACACTCGGACCGCAAGACCTGCGCGGCAGTAAATGCAACCTCAACGATGGACGGGCTTATGAGCGCCCGCTCGTAGAAGAGTGCGCCGCTCCCAGAGGCTCGAAACTCCCCTGCTCGAACCGCTCGGCAGATGAAACTGAGCTGGTCTCCCACGACAACGACCTTAATATCGTGGTCGCACCCAGGGATAAACTCCTGCAGATAGACGTAGCCGGACTCGCGGGGTAATTGGCTCGCTTTACGCAACGAGTAGAGAAACTCCGGTGCCCTTCTGGCACGCGCCGCGATGTCCCCGAGCGTCCGTGCCGATGCGAGGTTCGAGCGAATCTTCAGGACCACACTCGGACGGCTGCGGACGCCGGAGCCGAACATTCTCCTCGCATAGCGTCGAAGGTGATTGGGCGTCATGATGAGTGTCACGCCGCTCGCCCCGGAGCCTGACCGGAGCTTGGCAACGACGGGAAACACGCCGGCCAGACGGATCCACTCCTCCACAGCTTCATGGCCGTGCAGCACGTGGTTGGTCGGCGTCGGGAGGCCGAGCGATCGGAGCAGGTATGCCTGGGCCACCTTGTCGTCGAAATGGTCCGCATCGCCGGCATCGGGAAAGACCGTACAGCCTCCCGCCTTCAGTGCCGCGAGGATCGGGCGGGCGAACCGCATCTCGTCGACCGAATAATGGTTGAAATGCCAGAGCACGATGGCGTGACGAGCCATCCGAGCGAAGGAATCGTGCGCTCGCCAGTCGATCAGCTCGTGGGGCACGCCCCGCTCAACGCACGCGCGCTTCCACTCCGGACCCCACGCGGTCGTGTGGACACCGTGAAAATCCGATTGGATGATTCCGACGGAAGGTGCGGCCATGCTGGTCATCGTAGTGTGGGGAGCTTCGACGTGAACAGTTCGAAGTGCCTCCGGGCGTTGCGTCGCCCGCAGTAGAGCACACCGAGCGAATGCGCGTTGAGGCGGCGCAGATACCAACCGAGGTCGCGCGCGGCACGGCGCCCACGCAGCCGATCGGCGATGAGTTCATGCCGCATCCGGTCATACGTGCCGGAGCCTGCTCCCTCAAGTGCCTGATTCAAGGGTCGCATGTCGAGGCCGGTGACGGCCTCGCCGATCAGCACGCGATCATGGCAGACACGGACCGGCGTCAGCTGCACATTCCGCACCTCCCGGCCAACGACCTCGATGGTGGCGACAAGTCCAACTCTGTTCGCCTCCGTCAGAGCGACGAGCGGCGTCCGTCCAGAACGCGGGGTATAGACATCGTCAAAGATGAGGTTGCCGAGGCTGTAGAGCAGCGGCGCACCGGAGACCGTCTCGAACCCCTGGACTACGTGAGGGTGGTGTCCATAGTAGATCAGGTTGAACCGCCGGGCGAGGCCGCGAGCGAAGGCCACGTCCTCGGAGCTCGGGAAATGGACGTGCTCCTCGCCCGAGTGTACGGCCATGATCGTCAGCAGGCCGTCGTCCCGATTCCGCACGAGCGCGGCGATGACCTCGTCGAGGGCGAGGACATTGAGATCGTCGCCCGGCATCCGTCCGAGAAACCCCGGATTGGTGTTGAGCGAGCAGTATCCAAGCAGGCCGATCCGCTCGCCCCGCAGGTCGAGTCGCAGGCCTCGCCGGGCTACGCCGAACCAGCCAATGCCCGCCCGATCAAGCAGGTGGGTCGTTCGTTCGAAGGCGGGCTCCCCGTAATCGGCGATATGATTGTTGGCGAGGCTGACGTGCGTGATGCCGAGGTGATGAAGCAGCGCGACGTTGGCGGGATGCGAACCGAGGTGGGCGGATTTGTATCCGACAGCCCTTTCGCCATCGACAAACGGCGTCTCGAGATTCCCGATCACGAGGTCGTGGCTGCGCAGAAAGGCCCCAAGTGCGTCGAAACGACGTATGACATCAGGGTGCCGGTGCAGACAGTGATGGCCAAAAGGCGCAATGTCGCCTACAAGTGCGATCTTCATGGTTTCCTGTTCATGGACCCGGTGTCGATATTCTCATACACCGCAGGAATGCAACCAACACGCTGTTCAACAGCCGACCGACGTGCATCGGCGGACACGTTATCAATGGCCTTCGAACACGCCGTGACGGCCCGCTCACTGACTCGCTCTTTGCCTTCCTGCGAATTCGCCCTAGGTTCATGCTGGGAGATGTGCGTCCCGCCGTGCCGCAGGGCATCCGCCATCACGACGAACGCAAGTCCGCGGGCTATCGACAGCCAGCGGGCGAACCCACCGGCAGGCAGTAGGGAATGGCCATGGACGGTTTCAAGTAAACAAAACAGGCGCACGAAGTCGCCGAACGGTCTTTGTAGAAGCCGGATCACGTTCCATGCACTGAGATAAACGACCCTCGGAAAAATGTTCAGAATCGGCACGCAAATACTCGGCACGCCATCTATTTTTCAAACGTAATCGACCACCGTCTTCGGCAGGCCCTCCTGGGCCGCAAAAGGGAACGGTAGATCAGCGCGAGTAAGCTCCAGCGATTACCTGGTCACCTGCCCCGCTCCTCCGCTACACAACCCTCACGCTTGCCGAGAACGAAGAAGTGTTACTTGGCGTCGTGCCGCCAGTGAGCAGCGTCGCAGTAGCAGTGATCTGGTCATTCACGATCACGTCACCTTGGGCGAACACTTGGTTGATCGCCGTCTGTCCTGAAACCACGACATCCCTGTATCCGAGCAACGTCCGCCCTTGAGCCGTTGTCTCATCGGACAAGCTGCTGAAGTACTGAACGCGATAGGTTCCCGCCGGTGCCGTCAGGGTGCCGGTCACGGTGAGCGTAACACCATTCACTGTCGCGGCAGAGACCGCGGGAGCTGGGAGGTTTGAATTTCCACCCGACTGGAGCGAGATTCCCGCTCCGGTGTTTGCGTAGATTGAGTTCGAAAGGATGCTGTTTCCGACGGCGGCGGAGCCGCTGACTAGGATCCCCTGCGCCTTGCTACTCGTGATGATGTTGCGAGCTGGATCTTCCGTGACCGTGCCGGTTGAACTTCCGATCGTCACACCACT
>JBIKNV010000394.1:0-3394 GCA_044358475.1 Pirellulales bacterium
CACCGAGGCCAAGGTAAAGGAGGCCCGGTTGGCGATTGACGACGGAGCTGGTGAACTCGACATGGTGATGGCGATCGGCCGGCTGCTCTCCGGCGACGACGCGGCCGTCTGCGACGACATTGCGGCGGTCGTGGCTGCTGCCCAGCCATACGGCGTACTCGTCAAGGTGATCCTCGAAACCTGCTACCTCTCACCTGAGCAGATCGTCGCGGCCTGCCTGCTTGCGGAACAGGCCGGGGCTGACTTCGTGAAGACCTCGACCGGCTTCGGCGTGAATCCCGACGGCCCCGTCGGCGCGACGCCGGCGGCGGTTCGCATCATGCTTGATACGGTTGGCAGCCGGCTCGGCGTCAAGGCCTCCGGCGGCATCCGCACCTGGGCCGAGGCCGTCATGTATCTGGCCATGGGGTGTCGGCGGCTCGGAGTCGGCGATGCCGCTGCCATCCTCGACGGCGGCACGTCCGCCTCCAACTCTTGAGCCGCTACGCGCTCTTGGGGCGGGCTTCGCGGATCGGGAGTACCGGTTCCTTCTTGTCGACGTTCGCCTCGTTGATCACGTAGGAACTGCCCTGGTGTTCAGGAAGGTCGAACATCAGGTCGAGCATGATCCCCTCCATGATGGCCCGCAGGCCGCGGGCCCCGGTGTCCTTCTTCATCGCCTTGCGGGCGATCGCATGCAGAGCGCCGTCGGTGAACTCCAGTGAGCAGTTCTCCATGCTGAAGAGCTTCTGGTACTGCTTGACGAGCGCGTTTTTGGGATTGCAGAGCACCTGCACGAGCGCCTTCTCGTCGAGTGGCTGGAGCGACGAGATCACCGGTAGGCGGCCGATGAGTTCGGGAATCAGGCCGAATTCGAGAATGTCGTCGGAATCGACCTCCGGCAACAGTTCGGCGAGGCTGGCGTCGGCCCGATGGCCCGTCGGCTGACCGAAGCCGATCGTCTTCTTGCCGAGCCGCTGCCCGATGATCTTCTCGATTCCGACGAACGTGCCTCCGCAGATGAAGAGAATGTTCGACGTGTCGATCTGGATGTACTGCTGCTCCGGATGCTTGCGGCCCCCCTGCGGTGGCACGTTGGCCACGGTGCCCTCGAGCATTTTCAGCAGTGCCTGCTGCACGCCTTCGCCCGACACATCGCGGGTGATGGACACGTTTTGGCTGGTCTTCCCGATCTTGTCGAGCTCATCGATGTAGAGGATGCCGCGTTGGGCCGCCTCGATGTCGTAGTCGGCGGCGTTGAGCAGCTTGAGGAGCAAGTTTTCGACATCCTCGCCCACGTAGCCCGCTTCGGTGAGCGTGGTGGCGTCGCCGATGGCGAAGGGGACGTCGAGGATACGGGCCAGCGTGCGGGCAAGCAGCGTCTTGCCACAGCCGGTGGGGCCCAACAGGAGGATGTTCGACTTTTCCACCTCGACGTCGGAATTCTCACTCCCCAGCGAGAGCCGCTTGTAGTGGCTGTGGACGGCCACGGCCAGCACCCGCTTGGCATGTTCCTGCCCGATCACGTACTGGTCGAGGTGGGTGACGATCTCGCGAGGCGAGGGAATCGACGTGAAGAGTTGCCGGCTCGTGCCCCGCCGCCGCTTTTCCTGATCGAGAATGGACTGGCACAGTTCGATGCACTCGCCACAGATGTAGACGTCACCCGGGCCCTCGACGAGCGGGCCGACGTCGCGGTAACTCTTGCGGCAGAACGAACAAAAGGCGTTTTTCTTCGTCGTGCCGCCAGCGCCCCGGCGTCCCACGTTGCCCGTGTCTTTCCCAGATGGCATCAGTTCTGTTCCTCGTCAGATGGATGGGTCGGATCACTCGCGTCCGCCCGCTCGGCCGCGGGCACCGCATCCCGCGAGGGTGCCATCGGCATAGATTGCACCCGCGGTTCAACGAGCGTTCTGATTTTTCGGAATTCTTCGTCGCTTAGCACGCCACGATCGCGCAAACTCTTGTATTCGGCCAACGTGTTTTCCCAGTCGTCACGATCGTCAGGACCGGATTGCCACCATGAACGGATCTTCACGATCGCAGCCACGCCCGCGGCCACGAGCACCCCGAGAAGCAGACTGCTGAGCAGGAAGGATTGCACGATTTCCTGTGCCGCCGGCGCCGGGTCCGGCGGCAATCCATGGCATCACGAGGCCCACCGACTCACGATCCGTCGCCGTCGGCACGCTGGCAGTATGGCAGGTGCGGGGGTGGCGGGTCCAGCAAAGATTTCGCAGATTGCCCGAGCGGAATCGCGCCTCTGGACGGCAGCTGGGATCGCGGTTTTTTGCCGTTTCGCGGCGTTGCTCGTGCCAGGCAGGTTCTGCGGGTTCTGCCGGAAAACCGCCGCTCCAGCCGTGCCGCGGACCGATGGAAACGGGGTATGAAGCCCAGCGTGCTGCGCATCGCGATGCTGATTTGGACGGTCGCCGTCGTGCCGGCTGCCGGCATTTCTGCCGCGCCCAGCGATCAGCGTGATGCCGATGGTTTGCCGGAACTCATCCGCACCCGTCAGCAGGCGTTTGCGATTCCGTTCCGGCTGCCCGCGGCCCGTGATGCCGATGCCGCCCCGCGGCGGGTGGTGATGGGTGTGTCCAAGGATCTCGGCATCACGTGGGAGCCGGCGGGCGAAGTGCCTCCGTCGGCCGGGTCGTTCACCTACCGCGCCGAGACCGATGGCGAATACTGGTTTCGCATCCGGTCCATCGACGCGAAGGGGCGGATGCGTGGCGGGGCTGGTCCCGATATGCGGGTGCTCGTCGACGCCGCCGGGCCACGGATTGCAGCCCGTGTGTGGAAGGGCGTGGATGGCGAGATCATCTGCCGCTACGCAGCCACGGACGACTCGCTGCAGGTCGACGACCTGAAGGTCGAATATCGCAGCGGCACGGATCCCGCCTGGAAGCCGTTGGCGGCAGCCGGCATCTTGTCGCGGGAGGCACCGGCCCACATGGTCGGCGAAGACATCTGGTGGGCCGGCGAGAAGGTCGATTCGCTGACCGTGCGGATCACGATCGCGGACCGGTCGGGCAACCAGGCGGTGCGACAATTTTCACTCGAGCCGTCCGATCCAGGGATCGACCAGACGGCGCTGGCTCGGGAACTCGGCATCCCGCCCCTGCCCACTCGCGAGTCATCGCCGACAGCGGTTGCGGGGATTCCCTCCATGCCGGGATCGATCATGGACGCCTCCCCCACGACGTCGGTCCTCGCTGCCGGAAACGGCTGGCCGGCTGAAGCGGTCCCGGGCTGGCCTGCGGGCAGCCATGCTGCACCAGACGATGGCCACAACGCACCGGTCGGTGGTCGTGTCAATCGATTCGTGTCACGCGATCCGGTTGCCACCCCCGGAATGCCGCTGGATGCAACACAGGACTCGTTCGCGGCTGCGGCGGCTGCCGGTGGTCCGGCC